>SVNU01000019.1 GCA_015066715.1 Ruminococcus sp.
AATATTCCATTGTGTTCTGTTGTAGTGTATGTATATCTCATCTGTAACCTCAACATCCGTGTATTTTCCTGACATTGTATCGTAAACACAAAGCTTGCGTTTATCCATTATTTTCACCTCCGTTCAATTTAAAATCAAACGAAGGTTATGGATATTTGGCTGTCAGACACAACCATTTTAGTTTTAAAATCATGTTTGTCCTTTCTTTAAAACAAAATGCGGACACAAAAAAGTCTGCATACTTTTATGTATGCAGACCCTTAAAAGCCTGACAGCTATATTTTATTCGAAAATATATAATCATCAATCATAAAAAAACAATACATAAAATTCAAGTTAATAACTTCTTGGCTTTTTTATCCTGATACATCAGCATATCTGCTTTTTTCAAAAGCTCATCAATACAATATTCTCCATCATCATAAACCATGCCACAAGCAATTACAAGTGGTATATTATCATCGTACTTATTTAAGACACTTATATTTTCTTCCCAGTTTTTCTTCAGCTCAGCAGCCTTTTCACGAGATATATTATAAGCAATCATTATAAATTCATCACCGCCAATTCTGAAACCATAAATACATTCAGATTCAAGCATAAGAAGTGTTCGGGCTGCTTTTTTTATAAGCATATCGCCCATCTCATGACCATAAGTATCATTTACAGTTTTAAGATTATTTACATCCATATTATATATTGCAATACTTTTCGGATTTCCAAAATTTTCGCTTAATAATGAAAGATATTTACGTTTATTATACAATCCTGTTAAGGAATCATGCTCACTTTCATATATAATCTGCTGTTTCAATAAACCATTTTCAATAAATAACCTGATTGCATTACGGAGTATTATATTGTTGAGCGTATCACTGTCAGATTTATCCTTTGTTTTTATAAGCATACAATATTGCAGTTTATCAAGCTTTCCGTTGATATAGCATAAATGATTATCATAATGATTACTTTCTTCCTGTTCAAAAACGTTGTCTTCATTTTCAATTCTGCTACGTATTATTGAATCCTTGCTTATATTATAGGTAATTTTATTTGCATAAAATTCAGATTTAACATAAAATATAATTTCTTCTGCAATAAATACTTCCGCAATATCTAAAAAAATTTCCTCATAATTTATTGAAAGCTTCTTGAGAATTTTTGTTTGAAATTTCGACATTCGTTCCCAGCTTGTTGAAAGTTCTGAAATATTTTTGAATACTGACGTATACTCTGAAATATCGGTTAAATAATGTATCTGACAAATTTTATTATTGAATAAATAAGATTTCGTAGTTACCTGATAATATTTTTTGCTTTCAGAATTATAAAATTCCCATGTTTCAGCATTCTGTCCGATTTTTGTTTTCGGCATGGAATTTGACCATTTGATTTTTGTTTTTTCAGACATGGAGATTTTGTTATTTGAATATAAAACATTACAATCAGAATCAGTTACAATTACTCCACCTACATCATTTTGCAGAAATTCACTTATCATGTCTTTCATAATATCACCGCACATTTCAATTTAAATTTTATAAAAATCACCGCATAAAACATACTTATTGCTTTATGCGGTATTTTAATTACAAATCATACTTATTTGTCAATCTTAAATGACACTGATAAAATATTCTGTTCATTTGTATACTGATATTCTATTTCCGATGCCATTTTTTTTACCATAAAAATACCAAGTCCGCCAATCTGTCTTTCCTCAGCTGAAAGAGTTATGTCAGGATCATCTTTTTCAAGAGGATTATACGGCTTTCCGTTATCGACAAATTTAAGAGTTATCTGTGAATCATCAAAGCTACAATATACCTCTGCCTGTGTTGCATCACTGTAATGAAGAATATTCGAATAAATTTCATCAACAACAATCTGACACTTGCTTAAATACTTTTCAGGTATCTCCGTACGATTTAAAATATGCTCAATAAATTCTCTGACAACTTCTGCAGACTGAAGGTCAGGAGTAGTCTTAACACAGTCATAGCTCTGGAAAAATTTAAGCTTTACCGTAAGCATTGTAATATCATCGAACTGTTCGGCTTCACCAACAAACTGGTCAATTGCATTTTTAACGGTTCTGCATCTGCTTTCAACATTTTCATCAGGATTACTATTAATTGCCTGCAGCAATCTTTCTTCTCCAAACAGCTGATTATCCTTGGCTGTTGCTTCTGTAACACCGTCTGTATAAATAAAAATCTCATCACCCGGAAGCAGCTGAAGCTCATGCTTTTTGTATTTTGCAGTTTCCATACCTGCAAGAACAAAATTCGGACGTACCGAAATATATTCAAAAGTTCCGTTTTTATGCCTTATAAGCGGCGGATTATGTCCTGCATTTGCATAAGACAGCATACCTGTACGAAGGTCGATAATACCGAGCCATGCTGTAACAAACATTGCAGCATCATTGCCTTCACAAAGCTTTTTGTTTGCAGCTGTGAAAATATCATTGACTTCCATTCCCGACTCTGCAAGACTTTTCAGTATGGTTTTTGAACGCATCATAAACATTGCACCCGGAATACTTTTACCCGATACGTCTGCAATAAGAATACCAAGACGGTCATTATCAAGAAGATAGAAATCATAAAAATCTCCGCCTACTTCTTTTGCCGCATTCATGGTTGCATAAATGTCGAAATCATTCCTGTTTGGATAAGGAGGAAATACATTCGGAAGAGCTGAAGTCTGAATATTTTTTGCAAATTCAAGATCCTTGTCAATTCTTGCTTCTGCCTCACCTATATACGCTTTGAGCGTATCAACCGTTGAGTTAATGTCATCCGAAAGACATGCAAATTCTTCATTATCTCTTACATCAACAGTTGTGTTAAGATTTCCGCTTGTAATTTTTGCAAGTGAATTATTAATTTTATGAATATTGTCAACTATAATTTTCTTTATAAGAAAATATACTGTTACAAATAACGCTACAAACACAATTATCTGCATAAACAGACTTATGTAAACAGCCATGTCCTTTGAAAACTCTGCCTGTGCTGTCGGTATGAATGCAAGTATAACATAACCGTTTGTTTTCTCAAACATTGAATAATACTCATATCCTTCGCCAAAGGAGATGAAAAAACATTCACCCTCTGTTTTATCGCCTGTGTCCATAGGATTGGCAATCAGTCGTTCTTTAATATTGTCGGCCGCAGATGTGCTTACGAGAGCATTATCATCAAGACTGCGGATTACTATGTAACCTTCCTGTCCTATATGATGATTTTTTGCAACAAGTTCAATTTGATCCGCAATCGAATCCTGAAACTGTTCAGCGTCATATCCCACCTGAACAAAACCTCCGTCCGACAGGGCAACACCTGCATATTTTCTTGAAATATCAGGTGCAAAATCTGTCGGTTGATATTCCTGAACATATTCTGATTCTCCATTAAGTAAACACAAAAATTCAGCTGCCTGACCTTCCATATCAGAGCCCATATAATACAAATCAAAATCCTCATATGTACTGAGCATAATAACACCGTTTTTATCAATGATATTTATTTCGGAAACATTGTATTTATCAAGCAGTTTTTCAAGCTCTAACCGTTTCTGTTCACGTTCGCTGTCTGATGATTGCTGGCTAAGTGAAAAATAAGTTTCAGACGCTTCAACCTCATCTTTTATATCATATGTCAGTCCAAGCAGGTGATGGTCCGATGCATCGGCAATATCCTGCTTTACATCAGAAATATTAAGCGTTAAAAGTTCCCTCGTATCTGTTTCGGATATTTCTGACTGAAGATGATACGTAAATAATATTGTTATAGCAAAAGCAACCGTTACACTTATCAGAAGTCCTGACTGGAACGACTGTGTAAGCTGTTTTTTCTCTTTTGTCCGATGAATTTTTTCTTTTCCTATAACAGATATTATCAGTAATGAAAGCATAACCGAAAGCCCATTTGCAATAATCATAGGGAATGCACATTTTTCAACTACACTAAAAGCTGTTTTGATATCACCAAGCTTTGTAATGAACAATATCAACATATGCAGAACTTCCGAAGTAATGCCGATTATAAGTCCATAAAGCCATGAAGTTTTTTTATTGTCAAACATAAATTTTCTGGTTGACGCACCGATTATACCTGCAAGAACAGTTGCTACGGAACAGGCAAGCTGTGAATATTCAGAAATGCCCCACAAAACAGAAAACCATCTGTGCAGCCCTCCAATAAAACCTGCTATAAGACCTGCCGGACCTCCAAAAAGAAGTCCGGCAGTTAATGGAGCAGCATTTCTGACATTCAGCACCGCACCCTCTACCGGAATACCAAATTTAGTAGCAAGACACGCTATTCCACCAAAAACAAGACCTGTTATTACCTGTTTAAGCCAATAAGAACATTTTGAATAAGCTGTCTTTTTATCCATTAGATAAAATATTACTGAAAACAACACCGGTATAAGTGATGCGGTTATAAGTCTGAATATAGTCATAGAACACCTCTGTTATTATTCAATTGTAAGAATATCGGCAAAGCCTGTAATTTCAAATATTTCCATTATATCATCATTTACATTTATAAGCTTCATATTTCCCTGTACATTCATTTTTTTCTGAACCATGAGAAGAACTCTCAGCCCTGCTGATGACATATATTCAAGTCCCGCCAGATCCATTGTAAGTTCAGTTATGCCGTCAAGAGATTGTTCCATGACATTTTCAAGCTGGGGAGCTGTTGTTGTATCAACTCTGCCGATAATTTCAAGTGTCAGATTGGTGTCCTGCTGATTTTTATTTACTGTTAACATATAAATTCTCCTTATATTTAAATTAAATCTGATATTTTTATGCACCTATTATATCATTTTTGTATGTTTTTGTCAATAATTTTTGAATATCACAATCTGTTTTGTGTATTTTTATTTTATCATCTGTAATACAATGATGTGTCAGTATTATATTTTAACATCAAAAAACATAGGTATTATTTTATTGTTATAATTTGAATATCTTTCTGCAAACTTTTTTACTGCATCATCGTCAATTTTATCAGCATTGCATATTTCAGTAATTTCCTCTGTAAGCATACGCATATTCATATTAAGCATTGAAATGTTTTTGGCCATTGTCTTTATAAGTGCTGCAGCATTCTGAGGATTTTTCTCTACAAAATCATCAAAACTGCTTTCGGGAACACAAAGTGCCGATGCTTCATTGACAGCCACAACGGTATAATTACCGGTCTGTCCTGCAACAGCAGACATCTCACCAAAGAAATTAGGAGCAGAAACTATTCCGACAAGATATTCACTTTTTGTACCATAATTTATATACAAAGCAAAATTACCTGATATTACCTTATAAAGACAATTTACACATTCACCCTGCCTGATGACTATTTCATCCTCTTTAAATTTTTTCACGATAATTCTGTCCATATCATAATCCTTTCATGAAGATATAAAAATATTTATATTTTTCAGATAAAGACGGAATCTTATATTCCGTCTTTATCCCTTCCATGTACTATAAATTTTCAGTAGCAAGCATTCGGGCTGCAAGTGCTGCATCACGAACAGTTACTTCACCGTTTTTATCACAATCGGCACAATAACCAGCCAACGATAAAACAAATTCAGTAAAGCCCTCCTCAGATTTGCTGCTCAGCATTCTTGCAGTATAGGCCACATCCCGAACATTGAAATTTCCATCCTGATTTGAATCACCCATTATTCCAACCGTCAAATCAGTATGCACAGTTTCAAATCCATCGATGAAAACACATGATTCTGTAACTTCGTTACCATTTGCTTCATAAACTAATGTTGGTGTTATTCCCAAGTCAATATCCAGCTGTGCTTCTTTGCCATTTTCATCAGTTATGGAAATCTTTCCGTCTGTAAAGCTTTCTTCGTCTGTTGTGGCAAAACCAAAATTCTCTGTCATTTGCGCATAAAGGGTATATGTTGCGTCATTTATTGATACAGTTGTCATATTTCCTGCAATATCATAAATCTCAACAACATCATTCAACATACACTCTGTAATATTAACTATGATTTTTTTACCCGAAACAGAATAGTTTGCTGACTGCAGGTCCACAACTTCGCTTTTTAAATCAGAATAAATCAATGCTGCCTGAAGCGCCGAATTGTCTTCTGCATCAATAATAAGATATTCCGAATTGTCGATTTTAAGTTTTCCTACTTTTTTTATTGTTGGTTTTTTATTGTCAATTTTGAATGTACAACTGTCAATAACTGTCATTTCTTCTGCAAGGGGAAGTCTTGCTGAAATTTCTATTGTATATTCTGCATTTTCCTTTATTTCACCGTTCTCCTTAAAATCCCATTTTATATTGTAAGCACGTCCTTCAATACTTAAATCATCTAATTCACGATTATAACCATTGCCTATATTTTGTGTGTAAACCTGTTTTCCGTCAGAGTTGTAAATTGTTGCAGTCAGATCATAACATCTCCTTTTAAAGAACATGAACAGTTTAAGTGAATCAAATACATTATCTCCATTCGGTGAATAATACGGCTGTGTAACCGAAGCATCTGCCATATTTAATCCCGCAATATTTTGGTTATAGTCCATAAGAGCTGCACCTTCATATGCCATTTCGTTATAGATAAATCTATATGCAATGCCTCCTTCTTCAGCCTGTGACCAGTCACCGCAGAATGCCATAAATGAAACTGTGAGATTAGGATTTTCTGTACTGTTAAGTCTTACAAAACCATCAACAAATCTTCCTTTTTTCTCTTTTATGTCATTATAAACCTCGTCGGACATAGTAACTTTTGCTGTAATCTTTACGGTTTTTCCGGCAGGAACTTTAATCTGTTCAAGCTTTTTTCCAGTTTCATCTGAAAAGACTGCTGTAAAATCTTCATATTCGGAAAGCCTTAATGTATTCCATGCAAGTGTATTGTCCTCATTTTCAGTATCTCTGAAAAATTGTACTGACGGAGTATAAATACATTCAGCGTCGCTTAAATTTGTTACATTAAATACAAGGTCATAACTTTGCTTATATCCATCACCCAGAGAAAGCTTAGGACGATAATTATCCTTTTCGCTGTCTGTTGAAATATAGCATGGTGTATTTATTGCATAACTTAAATTTGCAATACCGTTTCCCTGAACTCTCGGAGAAGCAATTTCAAGATTATCGTTTGTATAAACAGGTGTTGCTGTTGACATAAGAAGCTTTGCTGAAAGCTCTGTATAGTCACTTCTGTTTGTTATTCCGTATTTTTCCTGATTTTGCAATAAGTATTCCTTGAGAAGTGCATTTATTCCTGTAAGCTGCGGTGCAGCCATAGATGTTCCTGAATTAAAAGCATACGATTTATGATTGTTATCAGGAACGGATGAAAGTATATTTCCGCCAAATCCCGATATATCAGGCGATAAAATAAGCTGTTCCGTAAATGCCCATGAGGAATAATCACTCATGATAATATCTTTATTCTGTTCAATTGTATATGCATTTCCTTGAAAAGTAACAGTTTTTGTTTCAGCTTCAATCATTTTCATGCCTGTTTCGTAAGAAACCATACCTGATGGTATTAAAACGCCATCATCAACCATAATAAGCAGTTCCGAATCGTTATTATAAATTATAACTCCTATTGCACCCGCTTCATATGCATTATTAATCTTTTCTGTAAAAGAAATAGTTCCCCTTTGTACAAGTGCTATTTTATTTTTTACATCAATGTTTGCATAATCTGATGTTTCACCCATTCCGGGAACTACAGTATACTCAAGTTCCAGTCCGTTCATAAGTTCAGAAATATGACACCTTTCAGCATCAAGAATTATTTCTTCGCTTCCGTCAGCAAGTTTTATAATATTGTTGTTTTTTTCCTGCACAGGATTATCAGCCGAACCAACAGCAAAATTACCATCGACATTCGTAGGTGCTCCGCTTGTACTGTAATCTGTAAAAATATCCGATAATGAAGAATTTTTTGCACTGTTTCCGGCTGCGTTACAAAAAACTGTACCTGTTGAAACAATATTATTTATAGCAGTATATTCAGAATATGAATTATGTGTAACCACATATGATGCACCATAGCTTGCATTTACTATATCTGCACCAAGATACAAAACATCATCATATGCCGCCATAAGCATTGATGCTCCAAGTGTTTCTGCTGACATCAACACAAGCTGAGCATTTGATGCAACTCCGTCAGGTTCATAATTGATATCCGTTTCTGAATCACCGTTACCTGCTGCAATTCCTGCAACATGTGTACCGTGAGAACTATCCATACTGAATGTATTAAAGTCATATCCGACATAATCAAATGCGTATGGGATTTTTTCATTTACATAACATTTTTCCGATACATACGGTGCCGCTGAAAGATATGGATAAACAGCCTTCACATCTTCTTTTGAAAACTTTCCTTTAACTCCTTCAGGCATAGTTAAAAATTCATGTTTGGAATCGAATTCAGTGTCAATAACAGCAATTACAATTCCATCACCGTTTAGACTGCTTTCTGTTATTCCGCTTTCCTCAAGAATTCTTTCTGTCAAATCAGAATAAGAAACCGATGAAGAAACCGATGTGAAACTTTCAGATTCTTTTGCTTCCGATTTTAAACCGGATGAAACCACATATGCACCATCTTCAATACTTGTAATACCAAGTTTTTGTATATTGTTTTTTACAATTTCCTTCTCGTTATCTGAAAGTGCCATGGAGAAACCATTAAATGCCGCAGTATAATCATAGTTTACTTCTGGTGTTCTTCCGATAAGCCCTGCTATTTCATCCTTTACCTGCTGATGCTCTGCCATAATTCCATTATATACTTCCTTACCTTCTTCGGTAAGTATAAATTCACGTACCCCATTCTCCTTTGCTTGCGGGTAACGTGCAAGAGGATCAGCTTCAAGCCCTATTATGTAATATAAATCTATAGCATCTTTTGTTAACTCCTGATCATACAAAACTCCTTCTGCAAAACAATTCAGCGTACCTGACGAAATAGAAACCGCTGTTATTCCCGCCAGAAAAGCTGTCAGGATTTTTCTGATTTTTTTCATATTACAAATCTCCTTTGATAGATATATTATTGTTAATGTTATTATTATACCATTTTTTTATAATTATGTCAATTATATTTTGTGCAAAATTACATTTACCCTTTTATAAGCACGAAGAAATATGTGCAAATATCCAATGATACACCCTGTTAGAAATTAAAAATACAAAAATAACCGACTGCTTATGCAATCGGTTTTATCAGAATTTTTATTCAGATTTCAGACTGTGTAATGCAAGAAAAACAGCAATTGCAGAAGCATCTCTTACATCTATGGTTTCATCTGTATTATAGTCGGATTCAGCCGGAAGTTCGCTGCCTTTGCTCTGAGCAAGCATAAATGCAATATACGCACAGTCACGAACATTCAGTACCCCGTCTTTATTTGCGTCACCCAGAACTGTTTCATCTGAAACTATATTTACACGGTTCTGGGCTTGCGAGTATTCCTGACCAATAACACCGTCAAGATAATCGGTAATGTAAATCTCAAGCAGTTCAACATCAAGCATACCATCATTGCTTATAACTTTCACCTCCTTAAACATTGACGCACCGCCACCCTGTTCAAGAAGCAAGTAATTATGTGATGCAAGCGTATATGTTTTTTCAAAGTCAATCGGTTCATATTCTCCTGTAGTACTGTTTAAAATACAGATATTTTCTGCTCTGCGTTCACCCTCAACTCTGAGTGTTGTCAATCTGCTGTCTTGCAACAAGATTACTGAAAAATCCGCCTTTTTCAATAAGCTCATCATAAGTACCGTCTTCAATAATCTTTCCTTTGTCAAGCACTATAATACGGTCACAGTGCTTTATTGTTGACAAACGGTGTGCAATAACAATTCTTGTGCATTTAAGCTTTTCAAGGGATTCTGAAACTATTTTCTGAGTAATGTTGTCAAGTGCCGAGGTTGCCTCATCAAACATAAGAATTTTCGGCTTTGGTGCAATTGCTCTTGCTATCATCAGTCTCTGACGCTGTCCGCCTGAAATACCTCCGCCGCCCTCGGTTACAAGAGTGTGCATACCCATTGGCATTCTTTTTATGTCCTCTGCCATTCCAGCCATTTCAGCCGCTTCCCACGCTGCCTGAAGATTCAGTTCCGGAGCAGAAATAACTATATTCGAATATATGTCACCCTGGAAAAGCTTTCCGTTTTGCATTACCGTACCAATCTTTTTTCTCAGGCTTTTCAGTTCTATTGAAGAAAGTGCTCTGCCGTCATAGTAAATTTCACCCTTGACAGGCTTTTCAAAGCCCAGCATAAGCCTCATAAGAGTAGATTTTCCACAGCCTGTACTTCCAACAATTGCCACATACTGTCCCGAACGTATTTTCAGTGACAAGTCATCTATTACAAGTGGCATTGACTCTGAATATCTGAAAGAAACATGGTTAAGCTCTATGCCGCCCTTAAGACGCTCAATACCTTTTTTATCTGCATCAAATTCGGGAACAGCTTTCAGAATCGGTGAAGCCATGTCAAGAATCGGCTTGATTCTTGATGCCATAAGAGCAAGTGCCGCAAGAGATGTAAGTGCCGCAGACACCATGGAGTAAGACGAATTGAATGCCATGTAATCTGCCACAGCCACGTTGCTTCCGACTGCCATATTATACATTACAATTGTTCCGACAAGGTTTACAATAAGAAGTATAACAGAGTTGTACTTGACAAATTTCGGTGGATTGTAAAGCACAGAAGCCGACTTTGAGTATATATCAGCCCATTTTGAATAAATACGCTTTTCCGCACCTGCAAGCTTCACCTTGCTTACACCCGAAATCATGGAATAAACAAGTCCGCTTTCCTTAACCATATGCTCCATATTTTCCCTGGTGATTTTCATCTGAACAAAAGCAGCCGCAAGAGATACAACAAGTGTAATAAGCGTAACCATTATTGCAGGAACTGCCAGAGAGGGGGTATAGTAAAAAATCTGCACTATGTAAATCAGCGAAAACAATGAGCTTATACCCACAGTGTAAAGCGAATCGCATACAACGGTACAAAGCTCTTTTACTGCGTTCATACGGCTTGCAATATTACCTGTACTGTATTTTTTGAAAAAGTCTGACGGGAGCGACAGCATTCTCATCATAATTGCTGCCTCAACAGTCATAGCCATTCTTGATGAAACCTTACCCGAAAATATATTTTTTATCGCCTCAATGATTATCTGCGTTACTGATACGCCCGTAAGCAGTACCATTGATGCTATCAGAACAGCAATACTGTCCGAAACTGCAATATCCGAAAAAACAAGGTTGTTTATCTTCGGAATAAGCAGTCCAACAGCCGTTATAACAAGGCTTGAAATCATAATCAGTATTTTGTCCGACGAAGATGCCGCACTCATAATATAGGTCAGAAGATCCCTGATACCAAGCTCTTTCAGCGGAAGCGGCTTGTAAAAGCATACTGCATCCCTGCTGATGTTTTTCTCGTTGGATTTGGTTATCTTAATGCGTTTATCGGACTCATGGTCGTAGTAGTAATAACCGCCTGTTTTCCCCGGAACAAGGGCAACAATATCTCCCGATACAGTACTTCCAAGCATTATTCCCACACCGTCACGATACCACTTTTCATTCAGATAAACCTTTCTGTGCATAATTCCATGAGGTCCAAGCTGAAAATCAAGCTGTTTTTCAATATCCTCCGTATCCGATGTGTATTCCCTCGGCTTGATACGGTAATAGCCTAATATATCTTCAATTGCCGAACGTGACTGCTTAATCTTATCGGTATTTTCAGAGGAAAACATTTTTCTGCCCATGACGCTTTCAGCCATTTTTTCAAACGCTTCGGAAAAGGCTTCATCGTCGCTTTTTATTCTTGTTCTTATCTGTTCATCAAACCAGCCCATCTGAATCCCTCCTATTCATTTGTTACCAGCTCGGCATATTTTCCGCCAAGTGCCATAAGCTCTGAATGAACTCCACGTTCAACAATTTCACCGTTGTCGAGTACGATTATCTCATCACAGTCACGTATTGTCGAAAGCCTGTGTGCAACCACAATCATTGACAGACCTCTGTCCTTTATCGCCCTGATAACGTCATACTCTGTCTTTGCGTCAAGGGCACTGGTTGCTTCGTCAAGGATAACAATGGTCGGGTCCTGTGCAAGAACTCTTGCAATCTCAATTCGCTGACGCTGTCCGCCCGAAAAGTCGGTGCCGCCCTCCTGCATCTTATACCTGTAGCCGTTATCCCTTTCCATAATGGTATCATGAATCTGTGCGTCCCTTGCTGCAAGAATCATTTCAAAATCCTCAATGGTATTGTCCCACATTTTAATATTGTTTGCAATTGTGTCCTCAAACAAAATTATATCCTGGTCAACAACCGCAAGTGAGCTTGTGAAAATCTCGTGATTTATCTCCCGAAGTGGCTTTCCGTCAAAGAGTATTTCACCGTCCCACACCTCGTAAAGACCCGCAATAAGCTTACTGATAGTGGATTTGCCGCTGCCCGAACCGCCTACAAAGGCAACGCTTTTTCCTCTTTCAAGCTTCATGCTGAAATCCCTGATAAGAGGCTCTGCAAGTTTTGAATAACCAAAGGTGATATTTTTAAGTTCCACTTCGCCTTTAAGCTTGCTGTAGGATTCCTCATCATCAGTACTGCAATGGGCATACTCAACGTCTGTCGGGTAGTTCATAACGTCCTCGACACGCTCCATATTGGTACGCATTTCCTGCAGGTTCTGTGCAGCGTCAAGAAGATTCTGAGCAGGAAGTGAAAATGCCGTCATAAATCCCTGAAAGGCTAAAATCATACCAACAGTAAATTCACCGCACATTGTAAGGTATACACCAATACCAAGTATCAGAGTATTGCACACCACCGAAATAGCAGCAGGAATAAGTCCCAGATATGCATTTTTCTTGAGGTATTCCGAATTGCCGTTTGTAAATGCCGCCTGATTGCCCGACCATTTCTGAAAGAAACCGTTTTCGGCACCGCTTGCCTTGATTGTTTCAATCATTTCAATGCCCGAATATGTAGATGACGCAAGCTTGCCCTCATCACGCAGAATAACCTTGCTTAAATTCACACGTTTTTTTGATATATACCTGTTCACAAGCATACTCAGCAGTATTGACATAAAGCCGATTGCCGAAAGCAGCAGACTGTACCTTATCATAACAACAAGGTAAAATACCATCATTGCCGTATCAAGCACAAGGGGAGCAAGCATATTTATAAGAGTGTTTGCAATATCGGCATTTGTTGCCTGTCTGCCTGCTATGTCACCTGCCATACGCTGTGAAAAAAATTCAAGGGGAAGTCTTAAAACGTGCCATATATATTTTGAATTGGCAGTAACCGCAAATTTACCCTGAATCCTTTTCATATAAAAGCACTTTATCCATGCGGCAATTATCTGAATAAGTGAAAATGCCGCCAGTATTATCGTAAATGGATAGAGCCAGTCGGGGTTTTGTCCCGTCAGAAGCCTGTCCATGAATATTCGTGAAAAAACAGGATTTACAATTGCTGCAATAGAAGATATAACCGTTGTCAGTATTATAAGTGCAAATGCCGAACCTGTGCCTTTAAGTCTTTCTCTTGCAAAGGAAAGCATACTCTTTGGCTTACCCGCAGGCTTGAAATCCTCTGTGGGCTTTATCATAAGGCATATACCTGTGAAAGCCTCGTCAAATTCCTCCATTGAAATACACACTTCACCCCTTGCAGGGTCGTTTATGTAAACCTTGTCCTTTTTAAAGCCGTTTAAAACCACAAAGTGATTGAAATTCCAGTGGATTATACAAGGAAACTTTCCGTTTTCCTTAAGTGCATCAGGCTCATAGCGATAGCCCTTTGCCTCAAAGCCGTAGCTTCTTGCCGCCTTTAAAATATTCTTTGCGTTTGAGCCGTCCCTTGAAACACCGCAGTCCTTTCGTACCTGTTCAAGGGGTACCCACAAACCGTAGTATGCCATAATCATGGCAAGTGAAGCCGCACCGCATTCAAGTGCTTCCATCTGAATTATAACGGGAACCTTTGCCCGTCCTTTTTCAACAGGTGCGGCAGGATATTTTTTTCTGCCCATATTTTTTACTCTCCGGATTAATTAAAGATAAATTCCATAGGTTTAATGCTGTCGGTTATAATCTCAAGATTATATTTTCCGTCAGCAAGATTTGCTGTGGAAATTTCAGCCTCCACTTCGCCGTTTGGGGAATAGGAGAGCCTTTCAACTCTGCCCACAGCCTTATCGTCAAGATACACTTCCATGCCCGGCTCTACCTTATGGGAATTTTCAGAGTTTAAGGTGGTTGACATAATGCCGTTTTCAACCATTCCCGAAGCGTTGACAACCGTTTCAAGTCTGCCGAAAATTCCCCACACGCACATTGAAGCCAGAAGAACGATAATTGCCGAAAGCACAATCCACATTCCCGGATTTGCAATCTTTATGTATCTGTCCAGCTGTTCCGGTGATGAAATACGTTCAAGACTTTTTTCACGGAAAATATTGTTTTTCATACTGCACACCTCTTATCAATTTAAATAAACTTACCGCAAGCCCGTTTAAGCCTGCGGTAATTATTTTACCATATTCAGCATATTTTGTAAAGCTTCAGCTCTGTAAGAGCAGATTCTTACTCACATCTTTTCTGTTTGTTTTTTGCTCAGTGGAATTAAACCGCCTGCCGCATTTGTAAATTTCCGTGTTTCAGCCGATTAAGAAAAATCAGTCGTCTCCCATAAAAAGGGCCTTTACCTTTTTTATTTGATCCATGAACCCTCCTCCACCTGAAATATCATTAAGCACATCATCTGTAAGCTCACCGTTTTCAGTAGGTATAGTCATAGTTTCCAGTTTCCCAAGCTGTTCTTCGGTAAATTCACCCGAATCTTTAAGCATTTTTATTTCTGCCGCTGTTAATTTTCTTTTTTCACTCATGATTTTTTCCTCCGTTTTTACTTAAATTTATTGGTTTTTAAGGCATTTTAGGTAGCTTTGGGGGTGGGTACTTCCCACCGATACCATAGTACCCCCAGCCTCCTGCCGCGTCCTCAAGCTTTTCATCTGTCAGCTGTTCCGGCTTTTCTGTTTCTTTGGTGGTTGAATTGTTCTTTTCGTCCTTCTTATCAGTCATCTTTATCATACGTCCTTTTTTTCTTCAGATGTAAGTATTGAATGTAATCCATGCCCGTGCCGCCCGAAATCTTCTCAAGCTCGTCCTCGGTAATTTCACCCGATTTTATTAATTCTTCAATTTCTTCTGGTGTCAGTTTTTTATTTTCATCCATAATTTTTCCTCCGTTTTTAATGTCCGAATATACGTAAAAATTCTTCAATATCAAGAGGCACCATTCCATCTAATATAATCGATCCAGTCGTTGTCCAACCACCCGACGCATTTTCAAGCTGTTCGTCAGAAAGCTCGTTTATATTGACAGGGATTTCCATGTCCTTGATTTTTTCAAGCTGTTCCTGTGTGTACTTGCCCGAATTTTTCACTTTTTCAAATTCTTCCGCTGTAAGTTTTCGTGTTTCAGCCATGGTTTTTTCCTCCGTTTTTATTTAAATTTATTGGTTTTTAAGGCATTTTAGGTAGCTTTTGGGGTGGGTACTTCCCACCGATACCATAGTACCCCCAGCCTCCTGCCGCATTCTCAAGCTTTTCATCTGTCAGCTGTTCCGGCTTTTCTGTTTCTTTGGTGGTTGAATTGTTCTTTTCGTCCTTCTTATCAGTCATCTTCATCATACGTCCTTTTTTTCTTCAGATGTAAGACTTTCACTAACTCAGGATAGTAATACGTGCCGCCCGAAATCTTCTCAAGCTCGTCCTCGGTAATTTCACCCGATTTTATTAATTCTTCAATTTCTTCGGGTGTCAGTTTTTTATTTTCATCCATAATTTTTCCTCCGTTTTTAATGTCCGAATATACGTATAAATTCTTCAAATTCAGAAAGCGATAATGCCAATATACCATCACTCAAAATCGATGTATAACCACCCGACGTATTTTCAAGCTGTTCGTCAGAAAGTTCGTTTATATTGACAGGGATTTCCATGTCCTTGATTTTTTCAAGCTGTTCCTGTGTGTACTTGCCCGAATTTTTCACTTTTTCAAATTCTTCCGCTGTAAGTTTTCGCATTTCAGCCATATTATCACTCCTGTCGGTAAAATGTGTATTTTTCAGGGTGTATAACTCCTCTTTGGAGCGTCCTCCCAAAACTTTAGAGCGTCCTCCCAAAACTTTAGAGCGTCCTCCCAAACGTCGTCTTTCAATCGACATTCACTGTCTATTAAAACCGATATATAACCACCCGACGTATTTTCAAGCTGTTCGTCAGAAAGCTCGTTTATATTGACAGGGATTTCCATGTCCTTGATTTTTTCAAGCTGTTCCTGTGTGTACTTGCCCGAATTTTTCACTTTTTCAAATTCTTCCGCTGTAAGTTTTCGTGTTTCATCCATGATTTTGTCCTCCGTCTTGATTTAATCCAAATTGACCGCCTAAATGACCACCAGCCATACCTACGACTCCACCAACAATAACTCCACCACCAACAGCAATACCAATACCGGAAAGGTATTGGGCAATATACGCATGATATAAACTATTCTGATCAAATACAGATAAACCACCTGCTACATTTTCAATCTGTTCGTCAGAAAGCTCGTTTATATTGACAGGGATTTCCACGTCCTTGATTTTTTCAAGCTGTTCCTGTGTGTACTTGCCCGAATTTTTCACTTCTTCAAATTCTTCCGCTGTAAGTTTTCGCATTTCAGCCATATTATCACTCCTATCGGTAAAATGTGTATTTTTCAGGGTGTATAACTCCTCTTTGGAGCGTCCTCCTGTAGCTTCCAATAATCAGCACTGATATAAAAATGTATACCTGCGGCAGCGTCTTCAAGCTGTTCGTCAGAAAGCTCGCTTATATCGACAGGGATTTCCATGTCCTTGATTTTTTCAAGCTGTTCCTGTGTGTACTTGCCCGAATTTTTCACTTTTTCAAATTCTTCCGCTGTAAGTTTTCGTGTTTCAGCCATATTATCACCTCTTATGGTAAGATGTGTACTTTTTAAGGTGTGTATGTTCTTTTTGAACCTGCTGTATTTTCAGTCCAATTGCTGATACTTGCAAAAAATCCACCTGCAGCCACATCATCAAGCATATCATCGGACAATTCTTCCGATTTCTTTTTCTTTTCGATTTCTTCGGGGGTTAGGTTTTTCTTTTCGTCCATAAACTTTTCCTCCTTGTTCAGATTATTAATCAAAAGGGACATCAAAAAACTCCAATGCCTCATCAACAGTATCGAATTTCAGCAATATACCATCCTCATTATTTAAATATGTTACTGCTCCTCCTGTTGCATCATCAAGCTGGTCATCTGAAAGCTCTATTGCTTTTTTTACTTTTTCAGCGTCTTCCGCTGTTAATTTTTTGTTTTCGCTCATGCTTTTCCCTCTTTTCTTTTTTAATGTCAGTTTAGACCAAGATATGCCTTAGCTTCTTCTACTGTACTGAACTTGCCAAATTCAGTTCCATCCGCATATTCTATAACGAACCATCCACCGCCTGTTGCATCATCAAGCTGGTCGTCAGAAAGCTCCTGTACAGATTTTATTTTTGGTTCAGCAATTAATTTTTCATCATTCATAATATTTTACTCCTATCTGCTATACAAGCCCATGAAACTTATCGTATTTATCCCAGAAAGCCTTTTCTTCTTCCGGTGTATCAAAAGAAAGTGCTGTATTACCATCAGGGTCAATATAGAAATATACTGCACCGCCTGTTGCTTCATCAAGCATATCATCGGACAATTCTTCTGCATTTACCTTTTTCTTTTCATCCATAAATTTATCCTCCTTGTTATTGTTTCTTAACAAACGGCGGGAGTTTTGTTCCGAATTCTAATTCCACATGTGGTATTGCCCCGCCTGTTACATCAACTGCCCCGCCTGTTACATCAACTGCCCCGTCTGTTGCATCAATCAAACCAATTTTACCTATATATCCGCCTCCGATACCTGCTCCGATATAATTGCCGCCTGATACCGTTTCAAGCATTTCATTGGAAACTTCATTTACTTTTGCTTTAATTTTCTTTTCATTTGTATCATTGTTTTTAATGCTCATAAAATCACCCCTTGATATATCGACATTTATACAGTTTGATTAAAACATATTTAATTTGATGAACTTATTATATCATATCACTTGCAATTTGTAAAGTTTTCTCTTTACATTTCATTTAATTTTGTTAAATTTGCATAAGTGTATTGCTTTATTTTTTACTTTTCTACAAAAAAATCATCTATGCTTTCGCATAGATGATTTTAAGTTTAACCGGCTGTTGCCAGAAGATTTGCAATTGCCGCCGCATCTCTTACATTGATTAATCCGTCTTCATTATAATCCGCATTAACAGGAAGTTCTGCCACTTTATTATTTGCAAGCATCATAGCAATTAAAGCACAGTCACGAACATTTACCACACCGTCAAGATTTGCGTCACCCAGAAGAACTCCATCCTTTACCGTAACAGTAATTGTCTGTGTTTCCATAAGAGCCGACGGAAGTGATGCAAGCTTGCTTGTTGTATATGAATAACCGTTTTCATATACAGTCTGTTCAGTGCAGTTTATTGACTTGGTAATCGTAACAGTTGCCTTACCGCTGCCGACAGCAACCAGTTCATTTCCTACAACTATTACAACATCTTCATCAGAGCTTTCAAATTTAACATCTGAATAGTCAATGTCAAGTTCCTTACCGTTTTTGTCAAAAGCTGTACTGTCAACAGCACATATTTCATTTGTTTTCATAGCAAATGTTTTTCCGATTTCCTTTTCGGTTTTGCTGTTTGTCAGAACAATATTACCGATATTTTCCCATTCGTTTACCTGCTCAGGTGTAGCAGTTCTGACGATATCAACATTGGTTTCATGCACTGCACCTCTGAGAGATACATTCATTTTTTCTTCAATTGAACCATCTTCAAGCTTTTCAGATACAAAGTATGAATCCTCCAGCGGTACATAGAAGCTTATGTTACTTACTTCACCCGGATATAAATCAAACGCTCCGCTGCTGATAATGTATTTATCATTTGCATAAGCTTGCAGAGTAAGTCCTTCTGATAACTGAGAACCGATATTTTCAACCGTAACATTGACAAGTGCCTTCTCACGGTCAACAATTTCAGCCGAAATGTCATTGACAGTAAAACTGTCAATATATTCAAGAGTTGTTTCAACCATTTCGTATCTTGAATCTGTTTCTTTAATTTTAAGAGTAAGCTTTACACCTTCAATATCCTCTGGTGTATCCCATGAAACAGAACCGATATATTCTTTACCTGCTCCAATAGTGCCGATTGTTTCGCTTCCCACAAGAACATCATCTGCATAAAGCTCTGCTTCAACATTTTCAGCTGTGTTTACTGTACAGTTTTTAACTTTAAATCTTACAGGCTGATCTGCTGAAGAAGATACTATTTCGTCTGTATCAACAAATTCGGCTGTGAAATTGGAAATATCAAGGTTGAAATCAGCTGTCATTAACTTACGTGCATTCTGGTTTTCTGACACTACTGCTTCACCGTTTACATCTTCAATATAACTCATGCCCTTAAGATATACAATACTGATCTTTCCGTCATCAGGGATAATAAAGTCGATATCAACAAAGTTTGCACCTGCTTCATCTGTGAGCTGAACAACATCTGACCATTCCGATACTGCATATTTGCTTAATATTGTATCTCCGGCTTTTACAACTCCTGTTTCACCATTTATATCCTCAATTGTATTATAATCAATTGTATTTCCGTCAACATCGGTTTCTGGATATGTCAAAGCATTTCCGTCTTCATCACAAAGAGCACTTTCCGAATATGTGATTTTCTCTGAAATCATATAAAGCTGTTCTTCTCTGAGCATATTTTCCGTTTTGTTTGCTTCAGCAGAATCAGGGGCAATACCATCCTTACATCTGAAGCTTATTTCAGGCCATACAATATATGTATTTTCCTTGTCTGAAAGCGCAATATATTCAGTAAGAGGATTGTCCTCTTTTGCTTCATACACAAGCTCAGGTTCCCGGTATTCAGATGATGATTTATCGAACATCCATACTTCTTCACCATCAACATCATCAAAAACAAGACCATTATCAATAAGCTGTGAAATATTCATTCTCATGATATTACCGTCGCTTAAATAATAAAGCATTATGCCATGAGGAGTTTCTTCAAGCTCTGTATATGCTTCTTCAACTATGTTGTCTGTAAGAGCAAACGGTTTATACATAATTTCATTTTCAGCGTCATACACCTGAATATATATTTCTCTGTCGTGAGTTGTTGAATTATCTCTGTCGATATCAACAATATAAGAGAAAATTATCTTTCCGTCATGACCTATTGATTCAGTTTCATAAATCAACGGTTCACTTTCATGTTTTGTAACAGCAAACTGTGTTTTATCCGGAGTTGATGTCCATCTGCCGCTTTCACTGACAATAGATTCGTCTGTCATTGAAGATGTAGCAGACATAGTCAGGAAATACTGACCATACCAGAATTCTTCCATAATTTTGATGTCTTCTTCAGTAAAATCATCTCCAAAGATTTCCGGATTCCATGTATTCTTCCAGCTGTTTGTTTCAAAATCATACTGACGTATAGCTGCCAATGAATATGGATTAAGCATATCTCCAACAAGCACCTCACCATTTTCACCTGTCGCAACATAATCGCTCTTTACATAATTTACAACAAGATACTCCTTGCCGTCTTTTTCTGTATATCCAAAGCTTGGCATAAGGTCTGATGAGTTATCTGCCGCAGTTGTGTTTGTTACAAAGCTTATATCACTTAATTCACGTGTATTACAGTCAAAGAAACGTGCCTTAATATTGTTTGTTTCAATCATTTCGATGGCATTCATATCCTCTGTAAGCATCTTTTCGGCACTTGCCCAGAGAATAAGAATCTTATTGCCATTCATATTGTACATCATCGGAGACTGATCGAGTGTATTGTCATTGTCAACCTTTGCAGGTTCTGACCACTTACCGTTCTCACAAATTGAATACATAAGCTGACTTCTGTTTAATGAATCCTGTGTACCGTTGTCATCGAGCCATACCATAAACTGGTCATCACCATTAATGGTTTCGATTAACGGATATGCTTCAGGATATACGTTTGTTTTCAGAGTCTGTTCATTTGAAATTTCAGCACCTGTTTTACCGAGATTTTTCTCGTCAGCCATAATTCTGATTCTTTCAATGAGATTTGACTTTGTTGTTCCAAAATTGCTTATCTGTCCGTCAAGATACGGTCTGTCTGAAATATCAGCTGCTGTAATAGGCTCATATCTCACATCATTTTCATCAGAAAGAATATTGTATCTTTTTACTGATGCTGTTGCTGTGCCGCTGTCAGTATCGTTATTATCAGACAAGAGTATACTTCCGTCATTATAACTGTACAGCTCTGTTGAGTAGTTTCCAAGCAGCCATGTTTTGTTGATAAGTCCAAGAACAGCTTTCAGTGTAATAGTACCTTCAAGTTCAACATTGCCTGCACCGCTTCCCGATACAAGGAATGTATTGTTGAATTTTGCATTTCCTTTAACCTCAACACCCACAGCCTTGTCGCTGCCAAGAGCCACACCTGCACCAAGAGTGATAAATGGATTTATTTCGAATTTACCATAGAAATTAAGCTTCTTGTCACTCTTTCTGATACCTGTACTTGAAAGGTCAATGCCTCCGTTGTTGTCAAAATACATTTTATTTTTATTATCATTTGCACTGTTGCCTGATACGTACCTTTCAACACCCATTACACCTGAAACTTCGCCGCCAAGTGTACCCGTAACAGAAAGTGCTATACCAATAGGTGTCATATATGTGTACTTGCCTGTTACACCGCCGTCAAGCGTTGCAGCTATTGACATATCCTCAAAGTACCATCTGGTAACACTTGTTTCCATTCCTGATGCAGTTTTGCCTTTTATCTGTTCAGATTTCATAACAAGATTGAACGCAACATTGATATTAAAATTCCAGTCACCTGTAACAGATGAATTTGTTTCGGCTGATTTGTCTTTATCCACAAGACCGCTTACATCATCATCGAAATTTTTTGATGTCTCCGATGAAGTACTGTTATTTTTCGCAAGTTCCATGGCTTTCTCCGGAGGAGTCTGCTCTTTTTCCTCATTATTTAATTCACCGGTTTTGCTGTAATCCCAGCCAATTGATATGGTTTTGGTAAAGTTGCCATTATCATCTTCTACTGATCTGACAGTAATATAATCACTCAAAGCACCTGTAATACCATCTGTTGCCATCTGGTCAATCGGAGCATAAAGGCTTAAATCCAGAGCAGTTTCAACATTACCAATAAATTCAACAACCTTATTCAAAGGTGATTTAAATGAATTCAATATGGATATTGCTCCGAGGTATTTCTGGAAACTGAAACCGATTTCCTGCTCAGGATATGAAACACCATTATGGTCATAAATCTTTACAGTCATATAATCGCCCTCTGCAATATTTTCAGTTGCAGGATTAAAGCTGTAATATTTAACACCCTTGTTCTTTGAAGTATCCGCATCGGCTTCATAAGTCAGTGTCGGATTGATAACGTATTTACCTTCCTCATCAATATATTTTGCAAGATATGTTTTCTTAAGCGTATGCTCTTTTGAATAAAGTTTCACTTCAACCTTTTCGGCCTTCTGTGATGAAAGTTCTTTAATATCAAATGTAAATTTATATCGTACATCTTTAGTGTTAATTAACGAAACGTTTTCAACCGGTTTATACGCCCAGTTATAAACATTTTCGTAATTATCTGTATCTGTAACCGTACCTGCTTTAAAATTGTTGACATTGAATTTATCAATATAATTTATTACAAGCGGTTGAGTACTTACATTGTTTACTATTGCACTTCCGTTATAAACATTGCCCTCATAATAAACAGTATATCCATAAGTAGCATTCAGTCTAAGATCAGGATTTTCATATACAAATACGCCATCAGCGTCTGTGTAAACTACATCTCCGTTTATATGTATCTCTGCATTTTCAAGAGGAACAATACTGCTTCCCGATTTAACAGATGAATTTTCTATTAGAGATGATTTTTTTAATACAATCTTCCCTGTAATTATACGAGATTTACCGAGATCATTCGGAGTATGTATCTGTACATCATAATAAAGCTGACGGTCACCCATAAAACCTATTGGAACATAGGAAAATACATTGCCGTAGCCAAATCCTGTATTTATAAATTCAGCATATTTTCCTACTCTTTCCTTTTCTTTATCACTTAGTATACCATCACCATCAAGATCAACTGTTGCTTCTTTCCAGACAATATCATATTCCTCTATCGCATCGCTTGCTTCACCGGTAGAGGCATAAAAATTGTATTGCTTATCAAGCTCATAAGGTCTGATGACAATGCTGCCTACTTCAAAATCCTCTGAATTTTTATTCGGATCATATTCAGGTTTTATCTGCTGGCTGTTTTCGCCATCAATATATGTTATAGAAACATCCGTTGCCCCTTTTATATAACCGCATGAAGGATCCAATGTCAGATTTATTGACGCTTCGCCCTCCTGTGCAACAAGGTGAATCATGTTCTTGCCTTTTGTTGGTGCAAATGTTGCAGGACAAAATGAAAAATCACCTTTCATCAATGTATCCGGAACATAGGTTGTATTAATCGGCCAGTTGCTTTTTCTGTATGTTTTATTACTAATTTTATACGGAGAATAATCCGTAAAGCTTTTTATGGCTTCTGTTATATTTGACTTATTATCCGTATCTTTGTATACCTGATTATAATATACTCTCTGGTTTTTGTCACTGATTGCAACAACACCGCCTGCATTCTGTGCAAAAACAGAATATCCCGATACTGTATTTGAATCCTTGGCTGCCAATTCATATTGTACAGTATCAAGCATACCCATTACAAGACAATCATTATTTTTGAAGCCTCCGGCCGCAAATGAAAATTTTGTTTCATCTGCTGAAAGCATAACCTTAGCCTGCTTCTGTCTGTAAACAGGATAAATCTTAAAGGTTGGAACTTTTTCATTATTACTGCCTGTTCCTTTATACTCATACTTTGTATTATTTACATTTACAGTTGTATATGCTTTACTGCCATCACTTCGTACGAGATATCCGTTAAGTTTTCCAAGATACAAATCAGAGATTTTGAAATCCGTACCCTCAACATAATAGAAATCTTTTCCTGATGTACAGGCAACCTTAAAACCCCAAAGATAAACATTATCCTTTTCAAGCTGTGTAAGATTTGGATTCAGATCTTTTTCAAGGGAAACCGTTTCATCACCAAAGAAATATGCTACATCATTATAATTACTGTCGCTGGCATCCTTTACAGTATCATTATAATAACCTGAATCAGCAGAAAATTTAATAGAACCTATATATGTTGCATCTGAAGATTTTTCATATTTATCTACACCTGTATATGTTCTTCTGTATAAATTTGAATCTTCATCATATTTATTATTTATTAATCCATCTGCTGCAATAAGTTCCAATCTTATTGGAGTATATGCAAGATAAGCATTTTTAAATTGTACGTTGCTATAAAGAGATAAGTCTTGTGTATCATGACCAAAGGAAATGTCATCCAACAATGCCCTGTCTTTATCTTCAAGTTTTTTTATGACCGTTTTCTGTAATTTTCCGTCTTCATGCCAGTGTTGATAAGAATTCCAATTAATATTTGGATTTTTCTTTAATCCTAACCTCATCCATGAAGTAAAGTCAGAAACATATTCAATCTCATCATCATCCCAAGGCCAGAAAGCTTCATAAATAACTTCAGTAGGCTCCCCTGTATTGCACACATCAAAAACAATACTGTCAACCATGTTTTTATTGACGCTGCTGTCTGCTCCAACATTTATAGATACATATTTTCCTTCTAACCCATCAATTGCGTCTGACCATTCATCAAGCAACTTAACTTTTTTGGTTAGCCATAAATTCCCGCTATCGCCTGCACCAATCAAAGCCTGCTGTGGTGATGAAGGGGCTGTTAAATTACCGATTCCATTCAAAGGCTGGATTTCAATATCAATTTTATCTTCCTGATTTGCCCATACACTGAAAGTAAGGGTTTCATTTTCAGAACGATTTTTTATCGGTACTTCAATCTTCTGATATTCCTGACCTGCCTGGAATTGAATTGTAAGAGCCGTGCTTTCATAGTGATTGTCACTTAAAGCTGTACCTTCTGCGGTTTTGATATCGACCTCAGCGGCATGTTCAATACCGCCTTTACGTCTTACGGTAAATTCGGCATAATCTTCATGAGGTTCAACAGATACGATTTCCTCATCAATTGAAAATTCTGAAATTATATATTCATCATCATCCTTGATATTAACAATACCTGTCGGATTTTCAATTAAATCCGCACCCTGTGCATTCTGCAAAGCAAGGAATACAATTTCATCATCCTCAGCTGCGTCATCATCAATAGGATTTAAACGAATTTTCTTCATGTATTCGCCGCTTTCAAATTCCAGTGTATACTCAACACCCGGCATTGATTCATACTTATCGCTGTATATTTCCTCCAGCTGTTCGGCAGAAAGTTTTTTCTCATTTTCCTTATCCTGCCATGTTGAATAATCTGCTTCACCACCTGTAAAGAACTTATACGCACTCTGTAAGTCCTCAGGAACTTCCTCTGATTTTTCAAGAACAATTTCATCAGCAGTTTCAGTTATTGACACTGTAGTTTTGGTTACTTCTGTTACAGTTGTTGTTTCTGTGACAGCCTCAGCAGAAGCTTCAGTTTCCGCCTGTGTTTCTGATGTTTGTTCTGTAGTTGGTTCAGCTGTTTGCTGCTCTTCAGACAAAACAACAGGCGTCATCTGTGCCAGTGCCGCTGCCTGTTCTGCCAGACTCTGTTCTTCGGGAGCATCAAGCTTTTCTGTACCAAGAAATTTAGGTATACTTATAGTATAATCCTTGCCATAAACAGCAGAAATATCTGCCGCCTTAAAGGTAACACTTGCTTTTCTGTCAGTATTACCTGCTCTTACAACAACGAATTCCATAAAGCCTGAATCTTCGTTTGTTTCCATTCTCGGTGTAAGGAACTGGAACATACCATTAGGATATTCCTCAACCGATACAGCATTTGAAAGCTGCTGTTTGATTTGTTCATCCACTGAATTTTCAGCAGAAACAACCGCTTCCCCAATTGGCAAGCCTGTTGTCAGCATTGCCGCACTAACTGTAAGTGCACCAAGCTTTTTAACAATTTTTCTTTTCGTCATACAATTCACCTCTTATTGAAAATTTTTTCTGACAGAAGTATGCTTTTATATTTGATAAATTCATATTTTCTGTCAATATTGTTTTTATTTTTTACTTGTTCATTATAACACACGTTATTGTAATTTTCAATAGTTTTAGGTAACTTTTTATAGTTTTCATAAATTTTATGATTACTTTTGTAACAAGTTGCTAAAATATTTGTTATATTTTAATCTTTCTGCTATATATAATAAACTTCTATTGTTTACTTAACATTCCCATTGCAATATGACACAGGGGGTATTGCAGTCAGTAACTCTGTTCTTCCTTGATACCGAGAGCCTGTTTCTTGTCATGAATCATTTTGCGAAGCTTTCTGTCAAGCGAAAGCTTTTCAGACTTGTATTTCTGAGTATAATCATCGGAAATACATCTGCTTAAATTCACGAGCAGCTCCAACAGCGTATTTTGAACGGCTGTATTTTCAACCTGCTCTTCTTCGGGAATGTTCATCTCCGAAACCTCATGTATAATCATATTACGCACAGGCTGAAAGACCTTGTTTTCCCACAGAGGAGGGAACTCCTTTTCCTTTTGTGTATATGTCTTGTACTTCTGACGTTCAAGCTCACACCACTTTTCATAAAGTTCAGCGATATTTTTATCCTGTGCAAGAATTTTAAAAATCTCATTTACAGTTTTCTTTATTTCGGGTTTTAAGTAACCATAAACCTTTTTACCACTTGTACTGTCAAGCTGTTTTTTCAAAGTAAAAATAAGATTTTCAAGTTCAGCATTATGAAAATCATTTTCCCTGATTTTCTTCAGCAGTTCTTCAACATACTTTTTTGACTCAGCTTTAAGTTCATCACGCTTTACCGTCTGCTCCTGATATATCGACTGCAGGTCATCAAAAAATATATCGTTTGCAAAAACCGAACGAATCTTGTTTATACCTTGCTTTGTAAGAAATCCCTGCTTGGGATTTTTAGAATATACAATCAAGTGTATGTGGGGATGATGAGTGGTATCATGAAACGCAGCATACCATTTCACATTGCAGAGCGGAATCTTTGTCTGCTCTGCAATGTCGTTTATGTGTCGCATAACAAGTTCACGCCAACGCTCCGAGTTGTCATAACCCAGACGGACAGCGTCCTCACGCCTTAGTGAAATCACATGCGACCACACAATTCCCGGATGATTTGCAATTTCGTTTGCAACTCTGTCAAGTATAATTGGTTGCTCACTTTCATTGAAAAGACCATGAGCACCACGCTTTTCAACTCCCGGCCGCATAGCCATGTAACCAACAAAATTCTGACGGTTTCCAATCACATCGGCATTGCGTTCTATGATTGCAGAAATTAACTCACTTGCGTTTTCTGTTGTGGGACTTTTTTCATAATCTTCAAATTCAAGATAGTGTTTGCTTTCGGGGAAGTCGGTGAGCAGTTCATCCAGAAGCTTCTGCTGATTCTCAGTGGATTTTTTCTGCTCACGGATTTCAACTGTTTCACGGGTTGCAATATACTTTGTATAATTCTTACGTTTGGAACTGTTTTTCGGTGACAGGAAACGGCTTGTGACAATAATCTGCGACACTATTCATCACTCCTCTGATACCTCACAGCCTTTTCAAAATTTATTATTCCGTTTATCCTTTTCACTTCATCAATGCACATGACACGAAGCTTTTTCAAGGTTTCATCATCGACTTCATTTATAGCCGCAAGCATATGTGTCAACGCACCAACTTCAACAGCAAGTTTGAAAATTGCTCTTGACAATTTCTGCTCGCTGCCCTTTACAATTCCCTCGGTTATAACGGCAAGCTGTGGTGCAATAAATTCAGTTGCACTGGTTTCCCTGTTGAGAAGATAACCACAGTAAAATCTGATTGCTTTCTCGATAAATTCAGAACGTGAACGGCAGTTGTCATCTTCATAAAGCTTACTGACAAGCTGCAGTGTTTTGGGAAAAATCTTAAGCCCGAAAGTCTGTTTTTTGTCGCTGTCGACTTCGGAAATTCCCATAACACCGTCGAACACGGCATTTTTCTCTTTGCTATTCGACTTCAATTTTCAAAACCTCCATTTTACCCGACTTGTACTAATTGTTTAAAAACCCCATAAATACGGCGAGCTTTGCTCGACGATGTGAGCATTTGGGCGGCTTTAGTCGACCAAATTTTAACCTGCAACAAAATATCAAGGGCAGATTCTGAAAATCTGTCCTTGATTCTTTTTTGAAATCATGCCAAAATATGCCTTTATTTCGCCCTGACCTCATAGGTGGTAGAGTTACCCCACCGAGCCTTTGAAAACGCCACAAAAAGCCACACGGTGCGAACCGTGGAAGATTACGGCTCGGCACAAATTTCATTATCGGATAATATCGTTTCTTTCACCTTTTTCGATGGCTTTTTGGATGTTGTCATTTCAATAAAATCCCTGACATTCTGCGGTACGGTTTTTGTGTATAACTGTTCCGCATATTTTTCAAGTTCCTCCGACAACCTCATATTTTTCTGTCCGAGGTACATTTCAAGTGCTGTCAGCTTTTCCGATTCAATGCTTACTGTTACTGATTTTTTCATTTTTCTTCCTCCATTTTTTCTACATAATCGATGTATGGAATCTGAAGCCAGTGAGTCCATTCACGACCTGCAAGCTGACTTCTCATAACTCCACGCAGAGTGTTTGCCGCTTCGATTACTTCACCGTTTCCAATGTAAATTCCGATATGACCGTCACTCCAGACAGCAAGTCCGGGTACTTCGGGGATGGTATCAATAGTGCCTTTTACTTCTGCGTTTTGGTACATTGCATTTGCACCAACATCCATCATTCCATTCGAACCCACAACAATTTCACCTGTCTTACTGTCATACCAACCGTAACCTTTGATGAGCCCAACGCAGTCCGCTGTCCTCTTGCCGAGCCAGTTTTCACGGATAAAATCCATGTAATCCGTAACCTCACAGCCGAACACAGCGGCTCTGTCCCGGAGCAAATCTTCCGTCAGAACATTTCCGTATGTTCCGTAAATATACCCCCAACCGTTTTCGTGAGCCTGTATAGCCCACTGCACAAG
>SVNU01000169.1 GCA_015066715.1 Ruminococcus sp.
GCGCTTTGTCTATGGACACACCGTTGTATTTCATAAGTCCTACGAATATTGCAGTTGGTGATTCGATGTTTTCAATTATCCATCTGTGTCTTGGCAGATATTTATCGAACCACGTGTTTATGAGGTTATATAACTGCAATGCATAATCAGAATCCGCACAGGCATAGCGGATTGTTTCATAGTCTTCGGGGTTAAGTTCATCAAAGTGTCTGCCGTCGGTGACCTCTGAAAACTTTGGAAGTTCTATGTGAAGAAGTTGTGGGACTATGGTTTTAAGACCCGAATCCGATAAATCACGAAACTCTGTCTTTGATTTTAGTGTCATCATTGCAGCAAGGATTGTGTCATACACGGGAAGCTGTATCAAAATGTTATTTGCATACAAAAACATAGCTTCAAAAGCAAGATTGTGGGCAATTTTAACTGCCGTACTTTCTGAAAATTCTTTTAATAAGTCATGCATATCAAGGTTAAGATTTGTATTTTTATGTGCAATAGGGGCGTAGATCCCTGTTCCTTCTTCAGCAGAAAACGATACTCCGACAATGTGGGACTTATGTGCATCAATTGCCGCCATATTGTCATTTCTGTATTTCTCATCAGGAGCAGTTTCAAAATCGAAGCTTACAACCTTTGCATCTTTTATATACGCTCTCACATCATCCACGCTCCTGGCTAAAATATATTTCTCCATCTTTTTTATCCTTTCTGCAGAGGGCAGAAAACTCTACCCTCTGCATTATTTTTAAATTAAAGCGGTGATATAACTTCGCCTGTCTCTGTATCAACCGTTACAGTTGTTTCATCCGAATCCGTAAAGTCAATATTTCTTGTTATTGGCCGTATACTTTCGCCATAGGCTTTCATTGTTTCTGTCTGCTCCGGTGTGAGCTTTTCAACAAGTGAAAACTGAACTTGGGAGTATGCAATACCTGTGTTGTTTGTAGCTTTTTTAAGGGTAAGCTTTGTAACAACTCCATATGAGCGGAGTCCCTTTGTAACTATGCGTTTTGCAAGATAGTCAGACAAGGATTTTAATGACGTAGGCGGAATTGTTATCACTATTGGATACATTTCACCGCTTCTTAATATGTAAAGCCTGTGGGCATTTTTACAAGCTTTACTCTGACCATCCTCACCGCTTCCAAACTTGTTATACTGACACTTGGAGCAATCTCCGCCGGGCGTTCCTGTTCCTGTATGACTGTCAGTTGAGAAACAAGCCGGGGCAACATTTTGTCCGTTGTACTTTTCTGTCCAGTAACTGTTAAGGGGGTAATGGTCAATGATTACACCTACGATTTCTTTCACGCTGTCAGGAGATTCCGGGTCGTCACCGGGAACTTCAAAAGCCAAGCCTCCGCCTGCAGGGATTTTACCTTTATCAAAGCTTATCTGTAGTCCTTCAAGTTCTTCTCCGATACCCGACATAACATCATCACCTACTGTTGGGATTACAAATCCGTTTTCTGTTGTCATAAGTTCTTTGTTCATAATATTTTCCTCCATTTTTATTTAGATTTTCTTAAATTTACTGTTACCTTATCAAAGACATTAACCTTTCCTTCAAGCCAATCAGGAAGTGTGTCATCATTTTCTGACATCTGTTCTTTTACAAAGGCTGACAGCGAGTTTGCATTTACTGTTTCTGTTATGAGTGAGCCATAACCTTCATTTTTGAGAGCCTCATAAAGCTCCGCTTTGTTTTCTTTATTTGCTGATGCATAGGTTTTGCTTGTGAGATAAAACAGTGTCCCTGCTCTTTGAAAGCTCTGCGTTTCTGTTTGTGCCATAAGCTGTGAAAGTTCAAGCTCTGTTTTCTCAATTTCTGCATTGTTTGCTTTTGTTTCATCGGCAAGCTCGTCTTTTCTTTCACGTAAAGCCTTGAGCCTGTCCGCAAGGGTAAACATATCCGTCATTTTAAAATCGACCTCCAGTCATCTACAATTTTTGTTGCAATGTTTTCTTTTTGTTCTAACGCTTTTAATACAGTTTCATCAATAGTATCCTTAGCCACGAGGTGTATGTACTGGCAGATATTCCGCTGTCCGATACGATGTATTCTTGCCCTTGCCTGTGAGTAATCGGCATAGTTATATGACAGGCTGTAAAACACCATAGTGCTTGCTGCTGTGAGGGTAAGCCCCATACTCACAGTTTGAAGCTGTCCTACAAACACAATACAATTCGGATTATTCTGAAAAGCATCAACCTCTGATGCTCTGTCCTTAACCTCTCCGCATACCTTTGCGTATTCTATTCCTTTTGATTCCAGCATTTTACAAATCTCTGTTATTTCCGGAATAAACCGTGCAATGATAACAAGCTTCTTGTTCTCTGAAATAGCGGTATCAATTATGTCCTCCAATGCATCCAGCTTTGCCGTTGATACTTTTTCGTATCTGTCACTTTCTTCATCGGGGCGAAGAAAACCACCTGTTATCTGCTGCAAGCGAAGTAATCTTGTAAGGATATTTGTAGCGGTTACTTCGCCTTTAGAAAGCTCTGTATAGCTATCTTTTACAAACTTCCTATACATCTTCATTACCTTATCCTCAAAGCTAATGCTTCGGATAATATCCGTCGTTTCAGGCAAGTCAAGAGCTTCTTCTTTGGTAACACGGAAAGCAATGGAATGTGCCTTCTTCACAAGCTCCGCAAGGTTACGCCAACCGATAGGCTGATTAAAATTACCAAGAACAGCATACTCATTTTTAAAGGCATAAAAGCTCTTTCCGAAAATGCTCTCATCTAAAACCTTATACTGTGAGAAAAAATCCAAAGGATTGTTCTGAATAGGTGTTCCCGTAAGTATTAACCGATATTTACACAGTTTTGCAATTCTATGTGTAGATTTACTCATTTTAGCCGTAGGGTTCTTGATTTTACTGCTTTCATCACAGATTATGAAGTCGGGATTCCAGTCAAGTAGTTCTTTCTCAATAAGTGCGATACTGTCATAATTTACAACTGCAACTTCAAGACCTTTATGGTGTATTGCTTTAAGTGCTGCTACTTTCTTTTCCGATAAGCCTTGAAGCACCGAAAGCGAATACTGAAAATCAGCAAACTTCTGAAATTCTTCGTCCCACACCGACACTATGGATTTGGGTGCTAAAATAAGTAACCGCTTTATTTTGCCGCTTAAATATGCTCGTCCTGCAACGGCGATTGATGTGATTGTCTTGCCTGTTCCCATTTCCATAAGAAGTGCAAAACCGGGAGATACAAAAGTTTCTCCGATAATACCCATACTGCGACAAGCCAGGTTATATCCTCTCAGCTGATGCTCGTAGGGAGTGACTTTTAATGGTGCCGGAATCAAGACTTGATTATCCGCTGTTTTTTTCTGTATGAGTTTTCGCTTTAAATCACGAAGCTCATCCGAAAATTTACAGCCAAGCAAGTCCAAGGTTTCAAGACTATCCGCTCCCACCGGTACACTCCAAGCCTTCTCTTCGGGATGCCAAAGTCTTCCTGATATTTGTTTAATACCTTCTTTGTGGATAAATGAATCATAGATAAAAATTCGATTGTTTCTAAATACTGCCCGCATTTAATTTCTCCTGTCTGTTTTGATTTTGAAAGGAGTTATGCCTATGCATAGGATTTTTAGTAAACTTTGTAATGATGCCGCAGAGAATTCGTTTTTCTTCGTTGCTGACAATTGAAATTAGTCCGTAAAGAAAATTTTCTTCTGTATCTGTAAGATAATTTTTATAGCTTCTGAATTCCGGTAGTATGTATATTCCTCCTCCG
>SVNU01000020.1 GCA_015066715.1 Ruminococcus sp.
CAAAACGTGATAAGCTCGCTTAATCACGTTGCGACGATTGCAACCGTCGCAGGGAGTTTTGCTCCTCAGGGTTTCAGTGGGAGATTTATTCTCCTACTGAAAGTCTGAATGGAACCCGCCGCCTAAGTGGCGGGGGACATCTGCGACATGGTTATAAATTCTTTTTAATTGTCAGAATGTTCATACTGTTCTCATATGAATATTCAACACTGTCCATACTTTGCTTTATCATGAAAATCCCAAGCCCGCCTATCGGACGATCTTCAGCAGCAATTGTAATATCCGGATCTTCTTTTATGAGCGGATTGTGAGGCTTTCCATTGTCAAGAAACTGTATAGCAGCCTGAAGCGGTGAACCACTGACTTCGCATCTTATAATTGCCATACCACCACCATATTCATAAGCATAATTTGCAATATTTGAATATACTTCTTCAATGGCAATTTCAATCTGCATCTGTATCATAAAGTCGCAATTGTTTTTTTCAAGTTCTGTCCTTACAAAATCCTGAACAGTGCCAAGATTTCCCATCTCTGCCTTAATACTGAGTTCTTTCATATCAACACCTCTCATTATTGTTAGTATCACCATTATAATATAATATAAGCATTGTCAGATCATCAAATTGTGGTGCTTCTTTTACAAATGCATCCACATCAGCTCTTATATGACTGAGTGTTTCAGTTGGTGTATCATTTTTACAACGATTTAGTATTTCAAGTTCTCTTTCCATACCATACATCTCATTTTCAGCATTTGTAGCCTCAGGAACACCATCAGTATAAAGGAATAATCTGTCGCCCGGTTCAAGCTGTATCTCATATTCTTTGTACACAGCAAAATCCATTGCTCCCACCATCATTCCATGTTTATCCTTAAGATATTCGTAATTTCCACCGGCTTTCATTATAACAGGATATTCATGTCCGGCATTTACAGCTGTTATCTTACCTGTTGAAATTTCAAGTATTCCAAGCCATACAGTTACAAACATAGATGCCATATTATTTTTGCATAAACTCTTGTTTGTTGTTTCAATGATTTCCTTTGGCGACATTCCAAGTAAAGCATTGCTATGTAATACTGATTTTGAAATTGCCATGAAAAGTGCTGCCGGAACACCCTTACCGGATACATCGGCAATTGTTATCGCTATATGATCATCGTCAATCATGTAAAAATCATAAAAATCGCCGCCGACTTCTTTTGCCGGATCCATAGTAGCAAAAATTTCAAATTCATCTCTTTCAGGAAAAGCCGGGAAAATACATGGAAGCATAGAAGTCTGAATTCTTGTTGCAACGTCAAGATCGGCTTTTATTCTTTCCTTTTCTTTTGTAGCCTCAGAAAGCTTTGTAATATAATCACGTACTTCCACAATCATTTGTTCAAAAGAACCGGCAAGTTCCTCGATTTCATCACCCGTATTTATTCGTATTACCACGTCTTTTTTCTTATCAATGTTTTTTACCATGCTATTTGTATATTTATTGAGTTTATTCAACGGATTAACAATACCCTTCCTTACAATAATATAAAACATAATCATAAATATTGTAACTATGGTAATAATAACACCTATAATAACCGTTATATATGATCGAAACTGATTCTGAATATCAGACATGGAAATATCTACCCCAACAAGTGCAACCGACTCACCTTTACTGTTTTTTATAGGATAGTAAACAGACCCTATATATCCGTATTTATCGCTTTTAGTCATTTTCATACTGGTTGAAAGTTTATCATTCATGGCAGCTTCAGAAGCTTTTTTACCGCCTGGCATATACTCTTCTTTCTGTCCCTGTTCACAGGCACCTTCATAGTTATCGGCATCCCATACATATACAATATGATCATCATATGGCACAAAAACATAATAATACAATATAGATGAATACTTTTGAGCCAGATTCAGATATTTCAGAACATTATCATAGTATTGATCTTTTTTATTATTGTGAGCATAATCCAGGACTGTATCACCATTTATAATTCTTGCTGCTGTTTCAGCGTATGAATATGCAATTTTGCTGTATTCTTCTTTTTTACTTTCCCAAAATCGATATGACATAGCAGCTGAAACGGTGCTTATAAGAAGAAGTGACAAAACACAAAACATCACAACTGTTTTCTTTATAAGGCTAAATCGGTACTTTCCTTTCATTTTTACCTGCTCCTTTTTTTATGATATTTAAATTTTCTCCAATAATATGCTATTGCAATCGAAACAATACTTATTGCAAAGGAGAGAATTAATGTAACCGGTACTGAAAGCTCCTGAGTACCTCTGATGACATAAATAACAACATTCGTTACTATTACAACTATAACCCAATGAATACAGTATACAGAATTTATGGCTTTGCTTACTTCACCAATAATTTTCAACACTGCTTCAGGCATAATCTTTGCAGCCAAATGATATAAACCAAATACACCCAATACTGCTGTAATTGTAATTAAAACATCATCTGTTCTTATATGATAATAACAGTTCTGACCTTCACCAAACATACCTCGTGTATTGACAATACCAAATATGAAATATGCTGTTGTAACAGCAATGCATAAAGGTGAAATCAAAATATAAAACATATTTTTATTTTTCACATGCATAAGAATTTTACCGAAAATATATCCGGATACCAATACAATAAACCAATTTAAAATCGGAAAATCAGAAATAATATTTCCTGCCTGATCTTCTGTTCCGATAAAATATCCGAAAATAATGTTCAGCGGATTATTTCCTAAATCCGTTCCATTTAAATATGTTCCCAAAAAAGAAAGAAGTACAGAACCGATTATAAGGATTATATCAGGAATTTTCAAATAAAGAACCAATGCCATTATCAGCATGGAAATTGATGCAAACTGCAATACATCGCATCCGAGAACCTTATAAACAAGCGGCTGTATGTACTTTTCATGTTCTCCTGTCACTGCATAGCCGATAAGATACGGTATAAGAAACCGGCATATATTAAGTACATAACTTATAAGTCCGAGCTTTATCCCACGAACAGCAAAATCCTTAGGCGAACCTTTTTTCGTGTAAACCATACCAACCCCCATAGAAAATATGAACATAGGGGCTGCAAGTGGTCCTCCTATTACCGAATCAAATAAATAAGGTATTCCTGATGTAAGATTTTCCTCCGGTGTGCATTCAATAATGCAATGTATAAATGCAAGCAAAAATATTATAACAGCTTTTGCAAAGTCAACTTCTGTCTGTCTTCCGGTATTTATTCTTTTTTCATCAAATATGCGTTTTTTTAGTGTCATTATTTTTATTTAGTCCTCATTGATAATAAGATTTTCATAAGCTTCTTCAGTAACCCACACTGCTGAAGAAAATCCCTGCACTGTAAATTCTCCAAAGCCTTCATTGTCAATTATAACATCTTCTCTTATCTTACGCATACAATCCCTGAAGCATTTTCCTGCAAACTGCTTTCCGACATACATTCTTTTTCTTCCGTCATGCTTATCTGAAAGCAGCACAGCAATTCCCGAATTCGGATGTTCTTCATCGCCTTCACGTGTCCAGCCTATAACATTATAATCATCAATGTAATTATTCTGCTTTCCATATGCGTAATCGTGTCTTACTCTTACAAGTGTTCTCAGTCTTGGAATAGGAATATTTCTTGTATACGGAATACCATACAGGTCACCATAAAAAATACATGGTATACCATTTTCATGTAAAAGTATCAGTGCATATGCTACCTGCTTCATCCATACATTTACAAAAGATTCTAGTGACTGTCCCGGCTGTGAATCATGATTGTCAACAAAAGTAATTGCATTATCCGGACAACTTGAAAGAAGTGTATCATCAAGCAGTTTACTCATATCATAATTTCCGTCTGCATAGGACATATCCCTGATTCTGAAATGAAGCGGAACATCAAAAAGACTCATTGAATGTCCAACGGCATTAAGGTAATTCAGAAGATCCTGAAGATTACCACTCCAGTACTCTCCTATTGCCAGTGCGTCAGGCTTTTTGTATTTACGCATTTCCTCAATCCATTTTCTTGTAAATTCAGAACTCAGATGTTTTACAGCATCCATTCTGTATCCGTCAATATCAGTAAAATCAATATACCATTTACCCCAGTTGATAAGTTCAGCATATACATCAGGATTATTTACATCTACGTCTGCACCCATAAGGAAATCAAAATTTCCCATTTCATGGTCAACATCCTGTGCCCACTGTTTGCCGCAGAATCTGTAAATACTGCCATGTGACTTGCTGTAGTTATCCCAGTCAACGCCGGTAAAATGTTTTGCAGACCATTTAAAGTCAGAATACTTTCCATTTCTTCCCGGAAAATTAAATACTGTTGCCGCAGAAATTGTTTTTTCTTCCGAACACTGCTGATTTCTGTTCCATGGCTCAACGTTCACAGCTTTTACATCTTCAAATTCATCAGCACCCATTCTGTGATTTAAAACTATATCTGCAAGAACTTTTATATCATTATCATGAAAAGCTTTAATAGCTTGCTGATATTCTTCACGGCTTCCATATTTGGTTTTTACTGTACCTTTCTGATCAAATTCTCCAAGATCATACATATCATAAACAGCATAACCAACATTGTCTTCACTGAATCCGGATTTGTAAGCCGGTGGAAGCCATACATCTGTAATTCCGAACTCTTTTAATCTCGGTGCCTGTGCTATACATTTATTCCACAAAACATGATTTCCTGATACATACCATTCAAAATACTGTATTATAGTTCTGTTAGTCATACTCAATCTCCTTTACATATGTATTTACCTCTGAAGGCTTAACCTGAAGCTTTTGTATTTCAGGAACTATCGACATAAAATGTTCTGTTTTAAAATGCCTGTCCAGACTTTCCTGACTATCCCAGAATTCCAGGAGAACATATTCGCCTTCGTTTTCCCTGTCCTTATATAAGGTATATCCTTCATTGCCTTCTTCTTTTCTGGTTTCAATTATTAACTTTTCAATTAGTTTTTTATATTCAGCCTCTTTTGAAGGCTGAATATAATCTCTTGCTGTTGACATTATCATGTTTATCACTCCTGATTAATATCCTACTCTTATTCCACCATGGAATCCCTTGACATTCTTTGTGTGTGCCGCAAAAACTCTGAGTGCCATATGCAGATATGACGGATCGGGACTTACAAACACGCCACCTCTTACACCAATTCCTATTGCCGTTTCAGAATCAGGCCAGTTGTTCATAGTATGCATACCATTTTCATCAAGCTCACCTGTGCCATGATCCGGTATATAGGCACGTCCTTCAGCTCTGCCGACTGTAACAAGATTTTCCCATACATTTCCGCATAATTCCATGATACCATAATATGAAGCACCTGTTCTTTCACGTTCGGTTATTCCATCTAAGGCAGGTGAATTTTCAAATATGCCTACACTTGCAGGCCCTACCCAACCAGGATTGTCCGGAACCTTCTTGAATTCCTTTTCAAACGGTGCAATATCTGTTCCGTAGTTGCAGTTACAGATTTCTCCTTCATTCTGAGCAACGGGCAGTTCGGTACCGCTTCCGTCAATCCCGTCAAAGTGGAATACCCTGCCGATTTTTGTGCTTCCCCATGCAAATTCTTCTTTAACCGCCGTAAGTGTACCACGACAGGCTTTTTCAAATTCCAGTTCTGAAATAAGTCTCAGTCCTGCAAAACATGCAAAAGCCGATACATCAGCATACGAAACTGCATTCATTGCCCGGTTAGGTGCTGAAGAATAAAATTTCACAGGCATTTCCACTGCATTGCCATTTCTTCTGCAATAAACTTCACATCTTTTTATCGGTTCAATTGAATTTGTACATACATAATAGTTTTCTATATATTCACCTGATATATCACTCATACAGTGTGCCTGCTGCTGTTTTCTTGTCAGACAATTTACAAACTGAACATACTGTCCTTCTGTCAGGCTGTATTTCATATACCACATTTCCTTATAACCCTTTGGAAATTCAGCCGGGATATCGAACACATCATTCTCTTCACGGGCATTTTCCGTGTCACGGTCACAATACAGACAGCCTTCTTCAGGAGCAAATCTGACAGCATCTTCTGATGTTATTTTATATGTACCGTTTGACGGATATGTATAAAAACAATTCTTTAATGTTCCGCCCTTACTGATACCATTTCCCGGATCACCCACTTCATGAGCGCCCTCAGGAACATAAACCATTTCAAGAATAAACACCTGTATATCAATTGGTTCACATTCCATTAAAACTTTGACAGTTATATTTTCAACAACCATATCTGTTTTGTTCTGTACATTTGCAGGATACAGGAAAAATCCCAGTTTATTGTCACCAATAAAATTATCAACTGCATTATCTGACTTATCAATTATGATGTCGTCTGTAATTTTTGCCGAATGATAACCCTGCTTTTTATCCGACTGGTATTTTATAAATACATATACACCGTCATAATTTATTTCATTTTTCCATGAACCATTCCAGCTCACATCAAGATTCAGAATGTATTCCGAATCATTTGATTTTTTACAGCTGTTTAATTTCGCTTTTGCAAACATTAGCATTCACTCCTTACTGGTTTAAGACATCTGTAAATATTCTTTTCATATTTGCTGTATTACGCTTAAAACCTTCACTCCAGCTGTTGACCAGATTATCACTTACCTGTTCCCATGTCAGCTCACCCTTGGCATATGCAAGCAAATCTCCTGCATATTTATCTCTGTACGGACCACTTGGCATTAATGCATGTGTAAAGTAAATCTTATCCTTAGTCTTGTCATTAAGCTGTTTGTAAATATACTTTTTCATTGGCTTATCAGGTATATCTTTTTCACTTATACAAGTATACGGCAGTACATAATCCATTTCACGCATAAATCTGCGACCGGATTCTGAAAATACAAGCCAGTCAATAAATTCCTTTGCATATTTTTTCTGTTCTTCGCCGGCATTTTTATTAACTGCATGTGTCCACGCAACGCCTAAAGGAACATTTTGAACGTTTTCCTTTTCATGTCCCAGATATACCGGTATAATGCCGATATCATCATCTGTCAGAATACCTTTAAGCTGTTCCGGTGTTGTTAGTTTTCTCCTGTTGATATAAGTTTCTCTTATCGCATCAATATAAAATACCATTGGAGCTTTTCCGGTCATAAATGTTTCAATAGTCTGAGGAAGTTTTGTATCTGCAAATTCTTCAGGACTTCCGATGCAATATTTGAAAAACATATCATAAATAGCTTTGGTATTGGCACTGTATTTAAAATCAAAAGTTTCAGGAACTCGTGTATTCTTTTCAGAAAGTTCATAATACATCGGAGCTGTCATTACAAAGCTTTTCCACTGAACACCATCACCTTTTTCAAATGAACAATTAGGAAATACACCTTCAATTCCAAGTTCATCCTTATGCTTCCAGATATCTTCCACAAGGTTTATCAACTGTTTCTGTGACGAAATCTGTTCAACTGAATTTATGGATTTATCCCTGTCTTTCAGTTCAAAATACCTTTTCATAATTTTTTTATTGTAAAGCATTCCAAGAGTATCTGAATAGTAGGTAAGTCCTATTATTTTTCCACCATGTGATATGATTGCATTATTGTCATTAATAATATGCCCTGAAGCCTTTGTATCATCAAGTGGTTCAAACAAATCATGAAGAAATGTCAGTTTCTGTATCATACCATGATGAACCTTCATCAGCGCAGGAGGATTATCCTCTGTCATCGCCTTGGCAAGACCTTCTTCATAAATTCTGTTGTTTTCTGCAATATATCTTACAGGAATACCTTTTTCCTTACCAAATGTTTCAATAAGTTTTTTCCATTCAGCTGATTTACCGGATAAGTTATCATAATATATAAGACCATGGAATTCTTCTTCTTCAACAGCAAACTGACTGTTATAGAGTTCTGCGTATTTGCCGCCTTTTTCAATAAGAGAGTTATGTGTTCCCTGTTCAAGGATATTTCCGTTTTCCATATACAGAATAAGATCAGCGTCTTTTATTGTAGAAAGTCTGTGTGCAATTACAAAGCTTGTTCTACCTTTCAAAAGATTCTTCATTGCCTTCTGAATCATAAGCTCTGTTCTAGTATCAACACTGCTTGTTGCTTCATCAAGAATGAGAATTTTAGGATCTGCAACCATAGCTCTTGCAATTGTAATAAGCTGTTTCTGTCCCTGCGAGATATTAGTTGCATCTTCAGCCAGAACTGTATTATATCCATCAGGCATAGTTTCAAAGAAGAATTCAATCTGCGCTGATTTTGCAGCATTCAATACCTGTTCCTTTGTGGCATTTTTATTTCCATATACTATATTATCATAAATTGTTCCTGAATACAGCCACGTATCCTGTAAAACCATACCGAATATATCTCTTAAATCATGGCGGCTCATCTGGTCAATAGGCAGTCCGTCTATCTTTATGTTGCCGCCATTCGGCTCGTAGAAACGCATAAGCAGATTTACAAGTGTTGTTTTACCTGCACCTGTAGGTCCGACAATTGCAACCATCTGACCTTTCTTAACACTGATATTTATATCATTCATAAGAATCTTGTCAGGAGTATATCCGAATTTCAGATGATTGAATTCCACTGCTCCTTCAACGTTTTCAAGTTTCTGATAATTATCTGATGTTTCTTTTTCAACATCTTCATCAAGAAGCTCAAAAACTCGTTCTGCTGATGCCACAGCTGACTGCAAAGTATTTATAATAGTTGCAAGCTGAGTTACAGGAGTTGAATACTGTTTCTGATACTGAATCAAAGCAGATATATTACCAAGCGATATGTTGCCGTTTATAAATGAAAATGCACCGATTACACAAATCGCAATATAAGCAAGATTATTAAACAGTGCAGAAAACGGATTGATTATTCCAGAACGGAACTGTGCCATTCGGCTTGCTTTGTATAATTCTTCGTTGCTGTTTATGAACTCATCAATCTTTTTGTCTTCGCAGCTGAATGTTTTAACAACATACATTCCGCTGAATGTTTCTTCAACAAATCCGTTCAGCTCACCAAGATTCTGCCACTGCTTTTTAAAATATCCCTGTGAAACCTTAAGAAGTCTTTTTGAAACAAAAATCCCTATACCAAGAGAAACCAGGCATATAAGAGTTATACTCCAAGAAATTGTAAACATCACCACAAGACATCCGACAATTGTAAGAATTGATGTTATTATCTGAGTCAAAGACTGCTGCAGAGATGTACCGATATTATCTATATCATTGGTAATACGGCTTAATATATCCCCTTTCTGCTTTGAATCAAAATAATTAAACGGAAGCTTCATAAGTTTTTTATCAACATCTTTTCGCAGCTGATATACTGTATCATTTGTAATATTAACCATTGTGTTTCCCTGAACAATGCTCAGTAAATAATTAATCAGATACATTGTTGAAAGTGCAATAACAAGAAATGTTATTCTCTTATAATTAAAAGGAATATCATTTACAATATTATCCTGAAACACGTTTAACGCTGTTGCAAGAATAAGAGGAACTGCTACCGAAAATACAGTCGCCAGTACCGAAACAATAACTACAGTTATAAATCTTGATTTTTTTCTTAACACATATGAAAAAAGTCTTTTTAATGATATTGAAAAATTCGCAGCTTTTTGTTTGCCACCCTTGCCTGATGATTTCATTTCAGCCATTTTCTGCTGCATCATTCGTCTTTTTTCTTCATTTTTTGACAATTCGGCAAGTTCTTCAGGCGTCATTGAGGCTCTTTTCTTTTTTAACTCTTCTCTTTCTTCAGGTGACATCTGCTTCATCTTCTGAGCCATCATTTTAATCTGTTCCGGTGACATATTTTCAACCTGTTTAAGAATCATTTCCTTTTTTTCAGGTGGTAATTTTTCAATCGTCTTTATCAGTTCTTCCGGCAGTTTTTTCTTTAAATCTTCATTCATTAATTTGTCACCTCTGATTCCTGAGTCTGTGAAAGTGAAATTTCTCTGTATGCTTCACATGATTTCATAAGTTCATCATGTGTGCCCATACCTGCTATTTTACCATTTTCCAGAACTATAATCATATCTGCATCCTTAATAGTGCTGACTCTCTGAGCAACTACTATCATTACAGAATTTTTAGTTTCTTTCTTTAATAATTTACGGATTTTTGCGTCTGTTTTAAAGTCCAGCGCTGAAAAGCTGTCGTCAAAAATATACACATCCGGTTTGCGTACCAGGGCTCTTGCAATAGCAAGACGCTGTCTCTGACCGCCTGATACATTAGTTCCCGCCGGAGTTATATATGTATACATACCATACTCTTTCTGATCAACAAATTCCTTTGATTGAGATACATATAACGCATGTTCAACTTCTTCAACAGTAGCATTTTCCCTTCCGTAACGGATATTATCAAATATCGAACCTCCAAAAAGAAATGCCTTTTGAGGAACAACAGCAAGTCTGTCATGCAGATCCTTTAAACGCAGCTTTTTTACGTTGATTCCATCTACATAAATACTTCCTTCTGTTGCATCATAATCTCTTGTTATCAAATTAAGAAGTGTACTTTTACCTGAACCTGTACCACCGATAACAGCAATTTTCTGACCTTTTTTTGCTTCAAAACTGATTGAAGACAAAACTGGAACATCTGCCCCGGGATAAGTAAATGATACATTTTCAAATTTTACTGAGCTTTCTGCATTTGCCGGAATTTCTTCAGGATTTGCCGCTTCCCTGACAGAAGATTCCATATCAAATACTTCATTTATTCTCTGAGCTGATGTCTGTCCCTTCGGCAAAATAATAAGCAGCATTCCACAAAGCATAAATGCCATCAGTACCATTGATACATACTGAACATATGCCTGTATGTCACCGTAACTTACTATTCCGTTATCCATATATCTTGAACCAAAAAATACAATCAGAACATTTACAGCATTAACAACTATTGTCATTGTAGGCATCAGTTTCTGCATAATTTTATTTCCCTTTTTGGAAATATTACAATAATCGGAATTTGCTTTTTCAAAATGTTTCTGTTCAAAATCCTCACGGTTAAATGCCCTTATTACTCTCATTCCATTTAAATTTTCTCTGATAACTCTGTTAACCGTATCAAGTTTTTTCTGAGTTTCACGAAAAACAGGCGATACTTTTTTCATAATTATTCCAAGAATCACCATAGCAACCGGCAGCATGATTATCAGTGTCCAGGATAATTCAGGAGCGGTTATAACAGCCAGAACAATTCCTACTACTACCATAATCGGAGCAACAAGCATCATCTGAAGCATCTGAACAATTATCATCTGAAGCTGTGTTATATCATTGGTCTGTCTGCTTATTAATGAAGTCGAGCCGATTTTATTGATATCTCCCTGCGAAAGGCCGGACACATGAACAAAGAAACTCTTTCTTAAATCTCTTGAAAATCCCATTGAAACCTTTGATGACATATAACTGGAAAAGATACTTACGGTTATACAAACAGCAGAAACAATAAGCATTATTATCATTGTCTGAGTTATTAATTTCTGGTTTCCGTCTATTACACCTTCATCTATTATGCGTTTACTGAGAGTCGGCAAAAGCATATTCATGAGAGTTGTTATAATAGTTGCAAATACAACAAGAATTACTTTGCCGATATAAGGTTTCAAATACTTTGAAAAAATCTTAATCATATAAACCTGTTTCCCCCTTATTTAGTTCTTGCAAGTCTGAAACCGGTACGGGCATTAAAATGATTTATGAAATTTTCTATATAAGATATTCCACCTGCCGCATGACGATGCAAAGCAGAAGTAAACAACAACGGATTTGTATAACAACCACCCCTGAGTACATGATGCGTTTTTCCGGACGCTTCCATACTTGTTGCTTTTACACGTTTCAATGTTCCATCATCATTTTTTTCATACAAATATGTATATCTGTTTTTTAAATATTCATCTGCGTTTACATTCTGCATATCACTCAACTGCCCGATACTGTACTGTGGTCCTGAAGGATTTTCAGTCAGTCCGTTTTCTGCACACTTTTTAAAATATACACGATTGAAAATATCATTCATAATTTCCCAGACACCGCCTGACAGATCATAAAATCCAAGACAATTTGGAAGTTTTGTTCCAACAGGTGAAGTATAACCGTTTCCGCCCATATTGTCATTAAACAGATTTGCACTCTTGTCACCGTTTTTCTTAGGATTGTCAGTGTTTCTTCTCTGCCATGAAAAATCATCATTATACTTCAGCTCATCGTTAATGATTCCTGCGTATAATTCTCCTTTTCCATCTCTGATAAAAGGAATATTTTTGCCGCCCCTGATAACATATTCGTATTCAGCTTCAAAAGGTAATCTATAACCATTTTTATTTCTGTTGCAGATTATTTCCACAAACTGAATTTTTTCATCACGACTTGCTCTGATCTGCATTACTGAATCTTCTTCATATCTGAAAACATTAGCTTTGGAAAGTCCTTCCTGATATCTGCTGTCGTGAATTTTCCTTATCTCATAACATGGTTCGAAGCCGTTTTTCATTGATAGCCAGTTACAGTATTCTGCAATTTCATTAAAGCTGACATTTATTGCGGGACGCTGTCCAAGACCCCAGCCGTTATCTCTCGGAAGCTGCATTTTTTCTGAAAGACCTATAGCAGCAATCTGATGAATATAACATTTTTCATCACCTGATATATAGTAAATCCCATCATTATCTGATTTAAGGTCATTGACAAAAGTATAGAACTCTTTCATTGTAACGCTGTATTTTCCAAGATAAAAATCTGAAATCTCAACATCGTGCAGAACCACAGCATCTTCATTGAAACACCAGAAATCACTTTCCCTGTTTTTAGCCAAACTGTTTTCTTCACTCAGATTATCAACACCTATACTTTCAGGTCCGTTTTTATTCTCGTTCATATACTGAGGGTCAGTAACCTTCTCCCAGTTCTTTTTCATATTCACATTATGAATGCCGAATGAATAATTATATAATTTGCCTCTGTAATCACCCATTACATATCTTCCGCCCTGAACTTCAATCATACTGTAATCATCTGTATCAGGAACTTCATACCATACTTTGGAAATCTGATCCCAGTAAAATTCAAGACAAACTTCGTCTTTATATTTAATCTGCATGATATCATTATGTTTAAGTGGAACTTCCGAATCCAAAGAACCTGCATCTGAAATATCCTTTATAATATACGGATTCCCTTTGATGATTTCAACAGGATATGCGTAGGACATTTCTCCTGCATTTCTGAAAATTTCCCTGTTTCCATCTCTGAGAATTTTCGGAATAGCTGAAATTTCTGCTGATTTTTTTGTTTCTGAAATCAAAACAGTCATATCATTAAGATTATCTTCTGAATATATTACAGGATAAACCTTATCCATAAACGGATAATCCTGCTCCAGTTCATTCTTGCAGACAGACTTTCTTAATGTCCCTAACAAAGGTACCGATATTTTTTCTCCATGAAACTCCATTTCATAACTGCCGTTCCTTAAAAGACAATTCTGACCATTTTCACTTACAAAATATCTTTTTAACGGTAAATATGTTTTATCGTCTTCATAATCACCAATGAGATATTCAGCAATTCCTTCAGGAAGTTTCATTGTAAGTTTACAGTGATTCAAATCGGCATCTGAATAAAGTCTTCCGCCAATTATAATTACATTAATCATCCGTTTTCACCAATCTTTCTCACAGGTCTGAAAGGATATTTTCCTTCTGTTTTATCAGCATAATATCCGTCAAATCCAAACTGGAAATTACAACCCCAGCCGAATGATTTGTCAAAAATATCTGATGTCATATAAAAGCCCTGAGGATAAATATTTGTTTCAGGAAATACACTTTCAAAAAACCACTTTTCACCTTCGGTTATATTGACAATTGTTCCGAGTTCCTTCATTGACGGCAGATACCAGTCATTATAACCACCGAGATTCATATTTTGGCAGTATTCCTTTGCTTCCTCAATTGTAAGCATCGGAGTTTCGTCTTTCATCCACATAAGGGATGTAATCTTATCAGTTACAGTACCGTCATTATTAATAATAAATCTTTCATCAGATTTCATTTCATATGATGATTTATTGCCACGAACAAGTATTACTCCGCCAAATTCTTCCTTTCGCATTACAACGCAACAGCCATATCCCATATAAAATGCCCATGCAAGTGAATTATCATTTTTATTTTCCTGTGCAGTCCATACAAAACCAGGAGCAATATTTTTAAAGCTATCGCCTTCTACTGCCGGTATTCTTCCATCATAACACATAATCGACCGAAGCTCTTCTCTTAAAGGCAATCTCCAGTCCGAATAGCCATCAAGCTCAGTCTGATTTGCCTTTTTAAGAAATTCCTTTGCTTCTTCAAATGAACAACTGTTTTTTGCATATTTCTCATTCCAGACATAACCTGTTTTCTCATCAGTTATTATTCCGTCACTTCCACTATACAGATAATCATTTTCATCCGATTTAATATATGCACTCCTCATTTTTTCCGTACTATCAATTGTTCGTACAGCTCTGAATAACAACGGAGCATCTGTACCGGCATAATAACCGTCATATCCTTTGGAAAAATTTGTTACCCATGAATAATGGTTATAGAACATTGTCGACGCTCTGTAATGAAGCATACCTGAAACGCCTTCAGCTTTAAAGAAATCATCAAAAAACCAGCTTCCGTTTTTATAACTTAAATCCTGTATTGTATTTATTTCTTTAATAGTAGGCAATCTCCAGTCGGTATAGCCGGCAAGTGTCATTTTACTACAGATTTTCTCAGCTTCTGTAATATCTGCTCTCTGGTTTTCACCCTGCTGCCACATCAAACCTGTGGACAAGTCTGTAACAGTACCATCGCCATTATCTGTAAATCTGCTTGTGTCATCTGTTCCGAAACGGGTATCATTTCCGCCTCTTACGGCAATAACATATCTTTCACTGTCCCTTACTTTTGCTATTGCACTGCCAAATCCTGAAAAGATCACCCATGACATTTCAGGCTGTGGAATAAACACATTTGATGACCAGTAGTCACCGACCTGACAGTTTCCGAATATTCTTGTATCAAAAACATTTTCTTTTCTTGCGTAATCTACGATTGTACGAAGCTCATCCATATTAGGAATACGCCAGTCACTGAAACCGCCATAGGAATTATCATTCAAAGATTTCAGATATTCATTACAAGCCTGTGAAAAAGTATACTGATTTTCACCTGAGTTCAGCGCAGCTTTATCATATGACTTTATTTCCCAGTATAAACCTGTATTTTTATCTATTACATAATCTTTTTTTATATCAAAAATGTTTTCGTTTTCATTCATATATGAGTCGTATAATTTCATTACTTTCTCCATTTCATTACACTTTTGAAATACTCATCGGAGGATAAATTTCTCCGTCAACCTTAGCTTCAATAATAACCGGTTCTCTTAGTGAAATAGCTTCTTCCAGTGCCTTTTTCAGATCAGAGGCATTATCAACTGTATAAGCCCTGGCACCACAGCTTTCTGCATACTTCATATAGTCAGGACTCGGAACATCCATATATGCATATTCCCCGAACATATTAAGAAGAAATTTTTTAATAACATTAAATTCACCATTATTGAAAATAACCCATACAACAGGAATTTTATTTGCAACTGCTGTCAGCAATTCAAATCCTGCCATCATATAACATCCGTCACCGCATGCTGAAATTACAACCTTATCAGGATTAGCACACTGAACACCCATACATCCATTAGTATGACTTGCCATTGGTCCGAAGCTTCCCGGATTCTGATATCTCTGATTATCATTAAGGCTCATATATGAATTAAGCCAGAGCATATGGCTTCCTGCATCTCCCATGATAATAGCATCTGCCGGAGCAACATCTGAAATCACCTTTGCTGCTTCTGCCGGATTCATTGTACCAGGTGTTTTTACTTCCTGAAGTGGCATGTTTATATTTTTCTTTGAATGGTCGAGTGTATTGTAATAAACAGGAATTTCATCATCCCTGAAAATGTCTTCAAGCTCTGAAATTATTTCTTCAAGTGCAGTCTTTGCATCAGCAAAAACAGAAATTGTCGGTTCATATACCTTACCTATTTCATGTCTGTCAATATTGACATGAATCAGATCCTTTCCATTGTAAAGATCAGGTTTAAAAGCAAATGTTGCATTTTCTGCAAAACTGTTTCCGACAGCCAGTACAACCTCTGACTCATCAAATATTTCCTTTGCAAGAGGATCACCGCTTGTACCGAATACACCTGCTGACAATCTGTGATTTTCAGGTAAATAACCTTTGGCATCCATTGTACTTACAAAAGGAATGTTGTATGTTTCAACAAGTTTTAAAAGTTCGTCCTTTGCTCCTGCTCTTATTGCACCGTATCCAACAAGAATAAGTGGTTTTTTTCCCCACTTTATATCATTGGCAATTACTGTTGCCGCAGCTTTGCTTACACCGTCAGCCGGCATATACTTTTTAAATACAGGTGTCACACTTCTGAAATCAGGCACTTCAGCAATTGTTATATCCTTTGGAATATGTATATGTACAGGACCCGGTCTGCCATCAAATGCAAGTGTTATTGCCTCTTCCATAATATCACAAATCTGTGAAGCATCTTCAACTATAAATGATTTTTTGGTTGTGCATGAAAACATCTTCTGTGAATCCGGAGTTCTGCTGAGACCTGTTGATTCATTGAGAGCACCCTTACCTCTTGCTCCCTTTGATGTATAGCCTGTTATTGCAATAACCGGAAGAGAATCACTGTATGCAACAGCAAGTCCCTGGAAAAGGTTAAAAGCTCCGGGTCCGCCTGTGGCAAAACAAACACCAAGCTTATCAGGATTAAACATTGTGTAGCCACACGCCATGAAGGATGCCGCTTGTTCATTTCTTACAATAACTGTTTTTATAGTTTCGCTCTTTTCAAGTGCAAGAAGCATTGAGGCATTTACCTGTCCGGTAGAGCCAAAAACATGTCCGACCCTTCCTGTTTCTTCAAGTATTTTTACTACAGCCTGATTTACATCCATGATTAGTCCTCCTTATTTACATTCTTTGACGGATAATCTATATCTTTAAGATCCTCTTTTGGATTCCATTTATCTTTGTTGAACTCTCCTCTTGCTGTTTTAGGCGGTTTTTCTTCAAAAAGTACTCCGCCACAAGCAACCTCATCAAGCTTATGTCCCTCAAAAAACAGATATATTCTGTCTTTAGGTACAAGTGTAACTTCAGAAAGTTTGTTTATAAATGTATCAGCAATAATTTCACGCTGTTCCTTTGTCATTTCAATACTCTTAATGGTAATTACAGGCATTGTATTCCTTCCTTTCTAAAAAAACGGCAGGATAATCTGATTATCCTGCCGAATTTGAATATCTTTATAAAATAAACCGATTATTTTTCCATTTCTGCAATTGTCTTTACAAGTAAATCGCCGTATGCAATTGATGATTCAACTGATGAAGCAGTTACAAAAGGCCATGAAAGATTTGCTTCAGGATCTTCTCTTGTTGCTCCGTTTCTTGCTACACAGTTACCATTTGGTCCGACTGCATCTCTGATAAGGTCTTCAATTGGATAAAGGAAACCAGGTGTCACAACGTCTGTACCCTTGTTATCAGGAGTTGCTCCCCAGAGTTCATATGTAGCTGCCATATCAGGTCCGTAAAAATCCCATGCTCTTGGATGTGCTGTAATAGTCTTGCCATATACAACGCTCTTGTAATCCTGCTTTGGATCACGGCAGAATACCAATGCAGCAACAGCATAGCAAAGTGAACCGATAAGCTTGTCAGCATAAAATGCATCACGAATAAGCTTGTGAAGATTATAGTCATTAGCCATATCAATCATAGCACCAAGACCACCTGTAAGAACAAGTACATCATAATCAGCCATACAAGCTTCCTTAAATGTAATTGGATGCGCCCAGTCATCACCTTCAACAAGTTCCTTTACTCTCTTGCAAACTTCCGGTGGATTTGTCTTGATATTCTGAACACCATCCACAAAATCCGGATCAACACTTATTGCAAGTGGAAGTGGTTTCTTTCCTCTTGGTGTTGCGAGTGTAAGTTCGTGTCCTGCCTTCTTTAATGCGTCCCATGGTGCCTGAAGTTCTTCGCCCCATGTTCCGTAGTTTGTTGCACATACTAAAATTTTCTTGCTCATTTTTATTTTCCTCCATTTATTAATTATTCAATTTCCTTTGGAATATCTTCCTTGATAGGGTTAAAAATATCAATAGCTTCTGTTTCGCCAAGAGCTATAAATTTATGTGAAACATTCGGTGGTATGAAATAACAATCTCCATCATGTATCTCATATTCCTCCTGTATGTTACCATCATCATAAAAAATCTTGAATCCGCCTTTTATACAGTATCCGAACTGTTCAGCTTCATGTGAATGCCAGTCTACAATGCTTCCGTCATCCATGTTCCAATGCAGAGCATTCATAAGCTTACCCCTGCCAAGATTCTGCATCAACACACCCTGAGCTGTTTTCTGCTTGCGGATTTTTCCTCTGAGTACAATAGAATCTTCGTACATATTAGCCTCCGTTTTTTATACGTATTTTTTCAAGTAAGCTTCTTACAAACTGTGGATAGTCACCACCGGTTCTTGCGGTAATAAGATCTTCATCATCTCTTATATCTCTGTCAACATAAGTCATTCCTGCATTTTTAACATGTGAAATAATATTATTGTGACATGTTACCACACGATTTTTGAAAACGTCCTTTACAGGTGCTGCAAGCCACAATGAATGACAGATAAAGCCTTTGACAATACTCTTGTCCTTCATAATACGCTCAATAAACTTTGCAGCCGGTGATACTGTACAAGGTTTTTCCGAATAAAGCAGGTAATCTGAAACATATCCTGCCGGAGCAATAATTGCTGCATATTCAGAAAGTTCATTTTCTGTAAGATATTCAAAACTGTTGTTCGCTGTTATTTCAGCTCCGAGTTCAAGACCTTTGAAAGTTAACTGCGGCTGGTTCCAGAGTCTTGTAAGAAGTACAACCTCATAACCTTCTTCTGCAAATCTTGCCTGATAATAATATATTTCACGTTCAATAAAACGATTTTCTATTAAAATACCAATTTTTTTCCTCATGTGATGTCTCCTCAGATCATTGTAACGAAACTATCGCATCCTGTCATTTCAAGCACAGATTTTACAACCTCTGTTGCTCCTTCCATGAATATTTCAACATTCTGACCAAGCTTCTGCTTTGTAAATACAATTACACGAAGTCCGGCACTGGCAATATATTCAAGTTCCTGTACATGAAAAGTAATTTTTTCATAATTACCTGCTTCGAATTTTTCCATTTCCTTGTATAAATCAGGAGCAGCAACTGCATCAAGACGTCCTTTAAGGGTTACGTCAATATTTTTTTCATTTGTTTTTATATCAAAACTGAACATATCAATTCCTCCAATTATTTTCCGATTAATACCATTACACTTCTTGAACCCAGTGTAACAGAATTATCAAATATGTTGTTATCTGTATTGTCGCTGTATGTGTATTCAAATATATTCCATTTCATTCCGTCCGGAAGCTGTGGAAGTTCCATCTGCACTTCTTCCCAGTATGTATTGACTGCACAGTAAATGAAACAATCATTACCTGTATGATAGTCTTTATCATACTCAGAATACATAAATCCAAATGTATGGAAAGGATTATGTGTATCAAGCTCCCATGGCCTCACACCATGAAACGACAGCTCAGAATATCCGCTTGAATTAATTCCGGAATAAAAATCAGTTCTTCTCAATACCGGATGTTCACTGCGGAAATGAATCATTTTCTTAAAGAATTCAAAGGTATCCTTGTTTTTATTCATGTCATTCCAGTCAATCCATGATATGGAACTATCCTGACAATATGCATTGTTATTTCCGTTTTGTGTATTTCCAAGCTCATCGCCTGCAAGTAACATTGGTATGCCACGACTTAACAAAAGTATTGCCGCTGCGTTTTTCACCTGACGGTTTCTGAGAGCGTTAATCTCAGGATCATCTGTTTCACCCTCAACACCACAGTTCCAACTGTTATTATCATTTGCACCGTCACGATTTTCCTCACCGTTTGCCTCATTATGCTTTTCATTGTATGAAACCATATCACGAAGTGTAAATCCATCATGACAGGTTATGAAGTTTATTGAAGCTTCTGCCGAGCGGTTTTCATACAAATCCGGTGAACCCTGTATTCTGTAAATCATTTCAGGACCGCACTCAGCACCGCTTTTAACAAACTGACGCAGGCAATCACGATATTTACCGTTCCATTCTGCCCAGCGTCCCCACGCCGGAAAACTTCCAACCTGATAAAGACCACCGGCATCCCATGCTTCTGCAATAAGCTTGCTTTTGCCTATGACAGGATCGTGTGCAAGTGCTTCAAGAAGCGGCGGACTTGTCATAGGAACACCGTTTTCATCTCTTGAAAGTATTGAAGCAAGATCAAATCTGAATCCATCTATATGATAATCAGAAACCCAGTATCTCAGGCAGTCAAGAATACAATTTCTTACAACAGCATTGTTGCAGTTCATTGTATTTCCGCATCCGCTGAAATTATAATAATAACCATCAGGAGTAAGAAGATAATAAGTCCTGTTGTCAATACCTCTGTAGGATATGTACGGACCCATTTCATTTCCTTCAGCCGTATGATTGAAAACAACATCAAGTATTACTTCAATACCATTTTTATGAAGCTGTTTTATCATATTCTTAAGTTCATCAGCCGCAAGTCCCATAGGTCCTGATGCAGCGTATCCTGATTTCGGTGAAAAGAAGCCAACTGTGGAATATCCCCAGTAATTGTAAAGTCTTTCTCCGTCTATAACCCTGCTGTATTCAAACTCATCAAATTCAAATATCGGAAGAAGTTCTATACAGTTTACTCCAAGCTCCTTCAAATACGGAATTTTTTCAATAAGCCCCGCAAATGTTCCTTTGTATTTTACACCACTTGAATCATGCTTTGTAAAACTACGTACATGTGCTTCATAAATCACAAGATCATTCATAGGAATCTCAAGAGGTTTATCCCCTTCCCATTCAAAATCTTCTGAAATTACACAGCCTCTGTGCTGAAATTCATTTTCAAAATCAGGAAGTTTTCCCCACTGATTTCTTCCTGATATCAGCTTTGCATAAGGATCAAGAAGTATTTTTGTTTTATCAAATCTGTATCCGTTTTCCGGGTCATAAGGTCCGTCAAAACGATAACCATATTCAATCTGTTCATAATCAAGATCATAAACAATCATCGAAAAAACATTTCCGATACGGAATTGTTCAGGAAACGGAATTTCTATAAACGGCTCTTTCTGTCCATAATGATAAAGTACAAGTGTACAGCTGTCAGCATCTTTTGAAAAAACAGAAAAATTTATTCCATTTCCTACTATTGTTGCCCCGAAAGGCTGAACATGTCCGCAGCGATATCTTATCCCATTTAATTCATGTGTAGGATTTTCGTCTATTCTGATCATAACGGATTTCTCCATACTATATTATACAGCCTTTAATGTAACCTTTATCTTAGGACGTTCTGTTGTTGCCGGAATCTGAACTGTAAGATTTTCTGCATCAAACTTGTCCCATGGCATACCATTAACTGTAACTGAATCAATTACTACACTGCCCTTTGGAAGAATATCAGGTGATACTCTTAAAATATCATCCCTGAACGCTCCGGGCTGTGGCTTGAAATAAAGATCAAGCGGCTTCTTTGTTGCAAGAAGATTAATATATACAGCTGAAAGATAGCAAAGCTCAACTGAATGATAGGCACTCATAGAATGGCTTCCCTTAAGTCTTTCAGTACCAAGAAGATACGGAATACCATTATTAAGAACATTGAAGTAAACAGCACCGTCATCATGATCAAGGAAAAATGCATTGTAAAATGCTGCTGATTCTCTTGCAAGTTTTAAGTATTCAGGCTTTTTGAGTATACCATAAAGGATCTGGTATGCTAAAATACCCTGTTCCTGCTGCCACCATGCCTTACGGTCATGCCATGCAAATCTGTGGAAATCTTCACCGTCCATCTTGGTTCTTTCCATTACATCATACCAGCCAAAACGCTGATTATCCATTCCGACGCCTGGCATTACTTCAGCTATTTTTTCAGCAAAATCAACATATTCCTTCTTTTCCTTATAGCTGTTTACACGCATTAGATTCCATGCAATCTTAAGATTGTGACCAACAACACCTCTGTTTTTCTGCCAGCCCCATGTATAGTCATGTGTCCAATCCTGATTGAATTTTTCCTGTACAAACGGACTGTTATCATAATCCTGAAAATGTGCTGTAATTGTATCTGCGGTTTCTTCAAGAAAATCCCAGTATTTCTTTTCATCAGTTGCAAGGCAGAGATTGATAAGATAAGCAGGTGCATGGTCACCTACAGAATTCCAGTTTTTCTTACCCTTGTTTTCACCAAGACTTTCATTAAGCGGGTCAAGGAAAATCGGATCAATATGTGAATAATATCCACCCTTTTCCTTATCTTCAAAATGATCAAACAAATCAATTGTCATTTTAATGTCACGATATATTGAAGGGTCACCTGTTATTCTGTAAGTCTGTGTAAGACCTGCAAGTGCATAAATCTGTTCATACATCGGGATCGCATTATAGTCATCTCCGAATTCAGAAGCAAAAACTTTATGCTCTCTGCCGTCCTTAACATCTATTCCATGATACCAGTAAACAATATTTTCATCGGAATCATAAAATTTCATATGCTGCTGCATATATTTTGAACCTTTTTCAGCAGCCTCAAGGAATTTTTCCTCACCTGTCAGCATATAGGCTGATGCCATACCGTAAACCATTCTGGAAATTGTATCTGTTTCCTGTCTGTATGTATTATTCTTCTGCTCACCTGTAAGTGCAAGTGAAGTACGGTAATTGTCATAATTTATTTCGCCATCCGGAAACTGTGCTTTAATAAAGAAATTAATGATTTCCGAAGACTGATTAGCCCACCAGTCCTTTTCTTCAAAGCGATAATCACTGTTGCTTTTTCCAGGGAAGTCAAGGCACTTTGCTTCAAAAACATAAGAATCACGGTTTTCACCGTTAGGATAAAAAATACCGTAAGCAAAAACCATCTGACCTTCTTTAAGAAGATTTGGTATCATTGCTGTACAATCTGAATATGGTTCGCCAAGATTACGGATAAGACGTGCATAAAGATTACTTCCAAGAATAACTTCAAATTCACGATTGTCTGATGTAACCATTGTAAATTTGTCTTTTCCATTAAATTCTTTGACATATCCTGAAATAAGATCCGAAAACTCAATACTGTTAATGTTCATTTTTTCACCCGTTTCTGTAAATTTATAAAATCAATGCAATGATTTAGATAACTCATTTAAGTGTAGGCCTATTATACCACCCCCCCCCGAAAAATGTCAAGTTTTTTACCATTCCATTGTAAATATTCTATAATTTTTACAATATAATTAGATTTTTTTGTTGAGTTTATACAATAGAACTATAAATTCCTGTTGCCTTGATGCAACAAGATTTAAAATCCTGTCTTAACATTTGTTTTATATACAAGCATAAAGTTATAAAAAAATTGCTGTATCAATCTACAAAACTTAATCAATACAGCAATAATTTTATTAAAATCGGAGCAAAACGTGATAAGCTCGCTTAATCACGTTGCGACGATTGCAACCGTCGCAGGGAGTTTTGCTCCTCAGAGTTTCAGTGGGAGATTTATTCTCCTACTGAAAGTCTGAATGGAACCCGCCGCCTAAGAGGCGGGGGACATCTGCGACATGGTTATATTTCATGTATTCTTTTTTCATCATAATGATTTTTTGGCATAATTTCTTTTGCAGGATATCCAAACGGAATTATACAAAAAGGTGTAAGATTATCAGGACAATTAATTATCTCAGCAACTGCATCCATCCTATCTTTATGTGGTGATATTCCAAGAAAAACAGCTCCGAGCTTCAGTTCTGTTGCTTCAAGAAGTAGATTTTCAGCGCAAACAGCCATGTCAATATCTGCATATTCAGGAGCCGGTATGTTGTTTCTGTAGCACAACAAAATTGCTGCAGGAGCATTTTTAAGACAAACCGCATACTTACTGGCAGTTGATAATTTTTCAAGTATATCTCTTTTTTTTACAATAAAAAATTCCCATGGCTGCTGATTCATGGCAGAGGGTGCCGCCATTGCTGCTCTAAGCATATCTTTGATTTTTTCATCTTCAACCATTCGTGGTTCAAACATTCTTACACTTGTTCGTTTAAATATAGAATTCATAATTTTTCCTTTTCATTTTTATAAATGTATCATCGTGCTGTAAAAGCAATGCAATTTCTGCATATATGAATATTATAGCATACTTTTTTTAAAAGTAAAGAAAATTTTAAAATCGGAGCAAAACGTGATAAGCTCGCTTAATCACGTTGCGACGATTGCAACCGTCGCAGGGAGTTTTGCTCCTCAGGGTTTCAGTGGGAGATTTATTCTCCTACTGAAAGTCTGAATGGAACCCGCCGCCTAAGAGGCGGTGGACATCTGCGACATGGTTATAAATTTAATCTTTCTCATTTTATTGTAATCTGTAATAAAAAATGTATTTAAGACATACTACGCAAAATCATCCGGAAACAAAGATACAAAAACTCTTGATTAAAAAATAAAATAATGATATAATAAATTAAACATATAATTTTAAGGGGGATTTAAATTATGCAGATCAAAACAAAACATCATTTTAATTATTTTTCTTTAATATTGATAACAACGCTGATATTATCATCATTCTGCTCTTGTTCAACAAAAAATGATACAATAAATTACTCTGACAAGCAAAACTGGGCATATTATGCAGAAGGCGAAAACAAACCGGCAGACGTATTTCTTATCTGTCCAACAGTAGATATGGGCGAAGACGGAGAATATAATATGTCTATGGACGATGAAAACACAAAGGCCAATTTTCTGGGTGCTCTCAATATGGAACGGGGCATTTACGAAAACTCTGCTACCCTGTATGCACCATATTATCGTCAGATGACTTTTCCGGTATACTCAATGACTGAAGAACAAATGAAACCATATCTTGACATTGCATACCAGGATGTTTCTGCGGCATTTGAATATTATATTAATAACATAAACAATGACAGGCCATTGATTCTGGCAGGATTTTCACAGGGTTCACAACTTGTACTTAAACTTATGGAAGAATATTTTGATGAACCTGAATACAGTGATAATCTTATAGCTGCTTACTGTATTGGTTGGCGTATCACAGAAAATGACATTTCCAAATATCCTCATTTAAAAATGGCACAGGGCGAAAAAGATACCGGCGTCATTGTTTCGTTCAACTCAGAAGCAGAAGAAATTAATAATTCCATTATTCTACCAGAAGGTATGAAAACTCTGGGAATTAATCCGCTGAACTGGAAAACAGACGATACACCTGCTGACAAATCCATGAATAATGGTGCATGCTTTACCAACTATGACGGTGAAATTGGAAAAGAAATTCCCGAGCTGACAGGTGCTTATCTTGATAAATCCCGCGGCACTTTACGTATTACAGACATAAATCCCGAAGAATACAGTAATTCACTGTTTCCTGATGGTGTTTATCACCTTTATGATTATCAGTTCTTTTTCAGAAATCTGCAACAAAATGTTTCTGTAAGAACAGAAAACTATTTGAATAGTAGAAACTAAGTTGCATGAACTGTTCCATAATTTTACAAATAATGGGTTGTATCATGGAACGCAGCATACCATTTCACATTGCAGAGCAGAATCTTTGTCTGCTCTGCAATGTCGTTTATGTGTCGCATAACAAGTTCACGCCAACGATCTGAGTTATCATAACCCAGACGGACAGCGTCCTCACGCCTTAGTGAAATCACATGCGACCATACAATTCCCGGATGATTTGCAATTTCATTTGCGACCCTGTCAAGTATAACCGGTTGGTCACTTTCATTGAAAAGACCATGAGCACCACGCTTTTCAACTCCAGGCCGCATAGCCATGTAACCCACAAAATTCTGACGGTTTCCAATCACATCTGCATTGCGTTCTATAATTGAAGAAATCAACTCACTTGCGTTTTCTGTTGTGGGACTTTTTTCATAATCTTCAAATTCAAGATAGTGTTTGCTTTCGTGAAAGTCAGTGAGCAGTTCATTCAGAAGCTTCTGCTGATTTTCAGTAGATTTTTTCTGTTCACGGATTTCAACCGTTTCACGGGTTGCAATGTACTTTGTGTAATTCTTTCGCTTGGAACTGTTTTTCGGTGACAGGAAACGGCTTGTGACAATAATCTGCGACACTATTCATCACTCCTCTGATACCTCACAGCTGAACACAGCGGCTCTGTCCCGGAGCAAATCTTCCGTCAGAACATTTCCGTATGTTCCGTAAATATACCCCCAACCGTTTTCGTGAGCCTGTATAGCCCACTGCACAAGTCCGAGGTTATTTTTCTTCTTAGCGTCATACTCATCAAACACAATTTCGTTGCTGAAGGTTTTCACATCACCATACTGCACATCCGAAATCTCAAACCACGCTGTCCATTTACCCGCTGAAATCGGTTCTTTCACAATGCCCTCATCAACAAATTTTGCATAAACAACGCTGTCATTACCAACATAAATTCCGACAACATCTTCGCTTATGACAGCCGTTCCGAGCCTGTCGGGGAGGGTTGAAATGTCACCTTTGACAGCCGATTTTTCATATAATGCCTGTGCAGTTTCTGCGGGATTATCTTCTGAAATCCGTCTTTTTTCAGCGTCATAGCAGAGGTGGGAAGTAATTAGTCCCATGTTGTCAACAGTTCTTCGACCTTTCAACACTTCACAGCTTTCCGTGATTTCTTTGGGATATTTTTTCTTTAAGCTTCTGAAATTTTCTTCGGATAATATATTTCCGTTGGTGTGCGGAACAAATCCCCAAGCCGTTTCATAAGCATTTTCACACCATGCCGCAAGGTCAATATTGTTCTTCACACTCAGATTCAGAAACAGATTTTTGTCAATGCTGACATTTGAAATCATTGGATGTATACTAAAAAAGTGGACAAGTATGATATAATAAGAATAAAAAAGAATACAAGTAGGAGAAATAAAAAAATGTCAGGAAAAATCAGTCCAAAATACACAGAGGAATTTAGAACCTGTCTTCACAAGCGTATACACCTGTCTTTTTGATAAATTCCGTCACTAACTTCGTTGAAAAATCTTGCCGTACGTCAAGTACGCCTGCGATTTTTCGCCTTGTTATTGACTAAATTATATTCAAAAATCCAAATATATTTTTTGTGAAGACAGGTTCTTAAGCAGACAATAGTGAATTTGTATCAGTCAGGTAAAACATATTCTCAAATTCACAAAGAATATGGAGTGTCCCATAGTGCATTAGCCAATTGGATAAAAAAATACTCTGAAGTAAAAATTGACGATAACACCATACTTACCGCTAAGCAAATACAGGAACTTCAAAAACGTAATGCTCAGCTTGAAGAGGAAAACTTAATATTAAAAAAAGCCATTGCGATATTCATGCCACACTCAGACAAAGATTAAATGCAATTAAATTACTTTCACATGAACATAAAATAACCACTCTTTGCAGAGTTCTCAACGTAAACCGCAGCACTTATTACAAATAAGCGATTGGGTGCAAATAAAATTAGAATTTGTCTTAAACGTGATTATCGCATTAACATCAGTACTGGCAGAGTGTACCGACTGATGAGAAAAATGAATTTACCTAAAATGAGTACTGCCAAGCCTTTTAATCCTAAATCAAAATCACACTCTGATGGAGAATGCAAAAACATTTTATCTCAGAATTTTAATCAGTCTGCTCCAAATAAAGTGTGGGTATGTGATTTTACATACATAAAAGCAGCAGGCAGATTTTATTATTTATGTGTAATTATTGATCTGTTTTCAAGAAAAGTTATTGCATATAAATTATCAAATAAGATTGATACCGAACTTGCTATTGATACTGTTAATTCAGCTGTTGCAGTCAGAGGTAAATCATCCGGAATAATTTTTCATACCGACAGAGGCAGTCAGTTTACATCAGCTCAGTTTCGCAGACATATGGACAATCTTAACATGATTCAATTATTTTCTGCTAAAGGTCATCCTTATGACAATGCTGTTATAGAATGTTTCTTCAAATATCTCAAAAAAGAAGAAGTTAACAGAAAATCTTATGCTTCTTTTAATGATTTGAAGCTTTCTTTATTTGAGTATATTAATGGCTTCTATAACTCTGTAAGACCTCATTCCCATAATAATCGCCTTACTCCTAATCAGGCTGAAATCAATTTTGTATGAACTTTTTTACGTATTTTTTTGTCTACTTTATTATTCATAGCTAAGCTTTAAAATATACACATCTGCACCTCCTAAAGAACTCCTGTATTATCCCAGCTGACCTGAAACTCTCCCGTTTCATTTGCGTCAGAGGTAACAATCATTATTTCATGCTTGCCGC
>SVNU01000021.1 GCA_015066715.1 Ruminococcus sp.
ATTTTTTCTTTTTTGATTAAACTTTTTTCTGTTTCGAAGAAAAGAAAAAAGTTTATGTATTTCTTTGGTACTTTCTTTGTACATACAAAGAAAGTACATAAAAAGTTAGAAAGAAAAATATAAATTTTCTTCTCTAAAATCTTTTCCGATAAATTAAAATCAGCATCTTCAAAAAAGAAGATGCTGATTTTCAGTTTAAATTATCGTAAAAATTTTGAATTTCCAATGCAAGCTCATCAGGGGAATCAATATTAACTTCATGTCCTGAGCCATTTATTAATTTTAATTCAGCACCTTTTAAAGTTTCAGCCAAATATAAAGAAGCTTTTTTATTTGCCTTGTCTTTTTCTCCGCAAATTACTAATACAGGACAGGAAATATTTGATAAAAATTGACTAAAATCCAGACTCATCATTGTTTTACATAAATTAATAAAATCAGACTTTTTAAGTCCTGTTTGCAAAAACCTTGAATCAGGAATAAATTTAAAAATTAAATTTTGAAACTGCAAAAGCTTTTTTGGTGACTTATACTGAGTTGCAATGAGTATAAGTGAATTGATTTTTTCAGGATTATCAACAGCGTAATTTAAAGAAAGCATACCTCCAAGCGACAAGCCGCAAAGATTAACGGGTTCTTTTATTTTGTCACAAATATCAGAAAATTTTTCGTATAAATTACTGTAGCTTGCTTCATTTTCTTTAATGATACAAGTTAAATCTGGACATATTATTTCACTATTGTCTTTTATATGATAAATAGTCCGCCGCCAGCTGTCAGAAGTTTGCCCTAAGCCATGCACAAATATCTTTTTCATATTTTTAATTCAAAACCTCAAACTCAATATCTCCGCTTGTGGTATTTATTTCACATTTACCGCCTGATACTGTATCCGGTACATCAATTTCACCGCTGTTTGTACCTGCTTCAAATAATTTTTCGGTAAGAAGTGTACCCGAAATATCACCGCTTGTGCTTTCAAGTTCAAGGGTTTGTGAATCACATCTGTCAAGTTCAATATCTCCGCTTGTACTTTCTATATGCATTTCATGCCCTGCAGTGCAGCGTGATAATTCAGTTTCGCCACTTGTTGTTTCAAGCCTGAAATAATCCGCTTCACAGTTTTCAAAGGTTAAATCGCCGCTTGTGGCACTTGCTTCAATTTTGCTGATATTATTGAAATTTCTACATCTGATATCACCGCTTGAAACAGATGCATTTACAGAGTCTGCACTTAATTTTCCCAATGTAATGTTACCGCTTGAAGCTGACGCTGAAAGCTCATTTTTCACATCTGCCGAGAAATTTATATCTCCGCTTGATACGTATACTTCTGCATTGTTAAAATCAAATGAATCATGAACATTAATTTCACCACTTGAGCAATTAAGCTTTAAATTATTGTACTCATTTTCAGGAAGATAAATATCTATCTGAGTATTTTCCCAGTAAAATCCGACACGGATATATTCAAACCATTCAAGAGAATTATTTTCTTCTATTGTAAGAGTTTTGTTTACAACATCAACGTTATGTAACGCTTTGTCAGTTTCTTTACAGATTATTTTACAGGAACTATCTTTTGAAGGAATTAAGTTTATATCCAAATCACTTGTTGATACAGAAATGTCTGTAAACGGCTCTGTTATCTCGTATGTGTTTGTTACATAGTTAACATTGCTGAATTCTTTAAAATTAAAATCAGCTGATGCCAGTGCGCAGAATGAAATTATAAATCCTGTGATAATTAAAACCACTGCCGATAATGCAGCAATAATGCTTCCTTTTTTCATTATGATATTCCTTTCTTTACAAAACATGATTTAATTGCGTTGATTATCAATTTACAAAGCCTTATAATAAGCTTTGCAATCTGATTAAACAGTAAAAACAGCAGAATTGCAGTGCCTGCACAAATGAAAGAAGCACCTAATGCAAGTGCACCATGCGCCATATTTCCTGCATTAAATTCAGCAAACATCGCAACCAGACATCCTGACGCCGCTACGAAAAGCGAAAATACAACAGCGTAAAGTGATATAATAACCGACCATATCGTTACAAACACTGCAAATACTACACTTGCTGCAGCTATAAGCAGCGGAAACCATATAGGAAACCCCAGTACAATCAGTAAAATTTCCCATCCTTTCATTTCTCGCTTTGGTGTCACCTTTGCTTTTACAAGCTTTGGCAGAGGTGTATCCATAAGAATCTGATGTGATATTTCATCAACAGAACCGATTGCTTCAACCGCTTCTTCCTCTGTCAGACCGTCCTCCATTCTGTCATCTATCATTTCGCTGTAATAATCAACCGATTTCTGAATATCCTCCTGTGATAAATCTGATAAATTATTCCTAAGCTGCAAAATAAACTCGTTTTTAGTCATTTGCATTTTCCTCCCTTGTAACATATTTATAAACAGACATTATTTCTTCCCATTCTTCCCTGAATGCGTCAATGCGCTTGAGTCCGGAAGCTGTAATATGATAATATTTCCGCAGTCTGCCGTTATGCTCTGCCGTTCTTACCGTTAAAAGCTCCGATGCTTCAAGACGTCTTAAAATCGGATAAAGAGTTGATTCGGAAATCTCTATATACGGCTTTATATCCTTTATTATCTGATAACCGTAGGAATCCTCGTTTTTGATAGCTGCAAGAACACAAACATCCAGCAGTCCTCTTTTTAACTGAACATCCATTTTATACCTCCTTTTGCATAATACTATATCACACATAGTATCAATTGTCAAGGGGTTATATATTTTTTCGTTATTTTTATAAAATGTAAATTTAAATATAAAAATAATTAGCAGTAATAAACAGAAAAATGCACACATAACCAAACGATTTCCATGCATACATACTTGACAGAATCGGAAATTTTTTATATAATTAATTTTAAAGAGAAAAAGAAGCAAAATGAAAAGGAGAATTATATATGAAAATAAGAAAAGTCCTTGCAGTACTTTCAGGTCTTGCAATAATTACAACCGGATTTACTGCATGCGAAAAAACAGAAGAATCTTCAGAATCTTCCAGCGAAACAGCTGCTGTAACTGAAACAACAGCTGAAGAAACGGCACCAATAGGAGAAACTATTTACTTCATGTCAGACTACGACCTTAATCCGTCATACGGAGAAAACAGAAGTATTCCTCTTACTTTGTTTGAAGATGTATACGGCGGTAAAATCGAATGGATTCCGACTACACAGGCTACTATGTACGACGACCTTTCAAAAGCAGTACTGGGAGGACAGCAGGTTGATATGTTCCCTTATATGGACAATGCTGTTCCTTATGGTGTTTCACAGGATCTTTTCCAGCCCCTTGATGACTATATTGATTTTACAGATGAACGTTGGGCAGAAATGAAGGGGCTCGCCGATAAAATGGCGTATAAAGGCAGCTACTACGCTGTTCCTACAAATATAAACAACCCTGTTGTTTTAATCTACAGCAGAAAAGCTGTGGCAGATATGGGATTTGAAGACCCGTACAAGCTTTATACAGAAGGCAAATGGACATGGGAAGCATTTGTTGAAATGATGAAGGAATTTGAAAACACAGGCTGTGCAGGCTGGATCGGACAGGGTATTATGCAGTCAACAGGTCAGCCATATGTAACATATGACGGTTCATCCTTCTCAAATAATGTTGAAAATGAACAGATTCAGAGTGCAGGCACACTTATTGAGCAGATAAGTGATGTTATGTACGATGAAGAATGGTATGACGAGCTTGACGAAAATATACTTTTCCTTGGTGCAGGTTCATGGGATATTGCTGATTCAAACAAGGAAAATCCGGATGCAGATGTATTCTTTGTACCATTCCCATCACAAGACGGAAGCGGTAAGTTTGTCACAGCTGACATCAATGCAAAAATGCTTGTAAAAAATTCACAGAACGGCGAAGCTGTTGCGACATATCTCAAATGTGAAAGAATTGCTGCAACAGAAGAAAAATATGTTACAGCACAGAAAAATGCTGCTATACAGAGTGGTATCACTGAAGAACAGTATAAATTCCTCGAAGAATTAATGAGACCTGATAATGTTATGTTTGATTTTGCTTACGGAATGAGCAAAAAAATATCCAACCCGACAACCGAATATAATGAAAGAGGAGCAATAAACAATATGAATGATGCTCTACTTACAGGATATTCGGATGCACCTTCCACATGGACAGAAATCAAAGATTCCTACAAGGAAGCTATTGACGAGGAAATCGGAAAATATAAATAAAAACCAAAGCAAAACCGCACAGTGATTGTACGGTTTTGCTTTTAAAAGATATTATAAATTTATTTTGGAGGAAAAAAATGAGAGTAGAAATCAAAGGTACACCAATGCCGGTAGCTTTTTGCTATCTTGAGCAGAATGAATCCCTTATCACTGAAAAAGGCGCCATGAGCTGGATGACTTCCAATCTTGAAATGACAACAGAAGGCGGCGGTTTCGGAAAAATGATGTCAAAGGCTTTTTCAGGCGAAGCAATGTTTCATAATATTTATACCGCAAAAAACGGAAATGGTATGATTGCTCTTGCATCAAGCTTTCCTGGCGAAATCAGAGAAATTGATGTTTCAAATGGTGAAATTATTGCACAGAAAAAGGCGTTTCTTGCACGAGAATCAACAGTTGATATGAACATCTTCTTCCAGAAAAAGTTCGGTGCCGGTTTATTTGGCGGTGAAGGTTTCATAATGCAGAAATTTTCCGGAAAAGGTAAGGTTTTACTTGAACTGGATGGAAGCATTTTTGAGTACGAGCTTAAAGCCGGCGAGTCAATGATGATTGATACCGGAAATCTTGCTATGATGGACGCTACATGTTCTCTTGAAATCGAAAGAGTTAAGGGTGCTAAAAATATGTTCTTCGGCGGTGAAGGCATATTCAATTCAAAGGTTACAGGTCCGGGCAGAATCTGGCTTCAGTCAATGCCTGCAAGTACAATGGCACAGGCGATTTTACCTTATATGCCTGCAAAATAAACTGTAATCTTAACAGGCGGTAAATACTGCCACCCCAAAGAAATCAAAAATAAAACAGAGAGATAAATAAAATCTTTCTAAAAAAATGATACCTGTGAGAAATCACAGGTATCATTTTTATATAACAGCCGAAGCATGTCTTGTCACATGACAGCCAATATTTACTGAAACAGGAAGTCCTGCAATATGGGTTGGTCCCTGCTCAATATTTACGCAAAGGGCAGTAATTCTTCCGCCAAAGCCTTGTGGACCAATGCCGAGCTTATTGATTTTCTCAAGCATTTTTTCTTCTAATTCTGCGTAAAGCTTCTTTGGATTTCTCACAGCTACATCACGGCAAAGCGCCTTTTTTGCAAGATATGCACACTTTTCAAAGTTACCGCCGATACCGACTCCCACTACCATCGGAGGACATGGGTTGCTGCCAGCCTTTGACACTGTTTCAACAACAAAGTCAACTATATCATCATGTGTTGCTGACGGTGTGAACATTTTAAGAGCTGACATATTTTCGCTTCCAAAGCCCTTAGGACATACCGAAATTTTAACCTTGTCACCGTCTGTGATTTTTGTATGTACTACAGGTGGTGTGTTATCATTTGTGTTGACTCTTTCAAGCGGGTCGCCCACAACAGAGCATCTCAGAAAGCCTTCTGTATAGCCTCTTGAAACGCCTTTGTTTACAGCTTCAGAAAAGCTTCCGCCTGTAAAATGCACATCCTGACCTATTTCGATAAAAATAACCGCCATTCCTGTATCCTGACAAATTGCGATATTTTCTGATTTTGCTGCATCAATATTTGCCTTCAGGTCATCAAAGACTGCCTTTCCGACAGGTGATTCCTCCATTTTTGCACAGCATTCAATTCTTTTTTCGAGATTTTCAGGAAGAAAAATATTCGCTTTTATACATAAATCTCGTATTATGTTTTCAATTTCTTTTACATCAATTTCACGCATTGTAATTATCTCCTTTTATAATTTCTCCGTTTATCATTACCATCTCAGGTTCGCTCAGAAGATCAAGTGGATTATCGGAATAAAGCTGTAAATCAGCGTCCTTGCCGACTGTTATTGAACCGATTTTGTCTGAAATTCCTGAAATTTCCGCAGCCTTTATTGTTATTGCCTCAAGTGCCTGCTGCTGTGAAAGTCCGCCCTTTACAGCCATTGCGGCTGATGTAGGAAGATACTGAATCGGAATTACAGGATGGTCTGTACAGATTGCCGCAGAAACACCGTTTTTTACAAGCTCTGATGTGTTTTTCAGCTCAAGCCCTTTCATTTCAGGCTTGCATCTGTCACATATAACCGGTCCTGAAACTGCACTTATTTTTTCTTTTCCTAAAATATCTGCAATAAGATGCCCTTCAGTTGCATGAACCAGCACAGGCTTTATTCCGAATTCTTTTGAAATGCGTAAAGCTGTAAACATATCATCAGCACGGTGACAATGAAAATGTGCGGAAATTTCACCGTTTAAGAGAGGCATAAGGGTATGATTCTTTATATCATATTCCGGCTCATCATTGTTTTCAGGGTCGTTATTATAGGCAGTCATTTCAGAAAGATATTTTTTTGCTTTAAAAAGTCCTTCACGTATAACAGCCGCTGTTGCCATGCGGGTAACAGGTGTTTCATCCCTGTCATTGTAGACATTTTTCGGATTTTCACCAAGTGCAAACTTTATTCCTACCGTTCTGAGCTTCATATCATCAATTCTTCTGCCGAAGGTTTTGGCAGCAATTATTTCCCCGCCGCATGGATTGGCGCTTCCCGGAGAAATAACAGCTGTCGTAATACCACGCATATACGCTTCTTCAAAGCATCTGTCAAAAGGGTTTATTCCGTCAATGGTACGCAGCTGCGGCGTAAAAGGGTCGGTGGCTTCATTGCAGTCATCACCCTCAAAGTCAATGCCGTTTTCAATTATTCCAAGATGAGTATGCGCATCAATAAAGCCAGGAATCAGAAGTCTGCCCTTACCGTCGATATCACCATCCTGTATATCTTTCGGATTTCCTTCCTCAACAGCGCTGATAAGACCGTTTTCAATCTGAATCCAGCCATTTTCAATAATCCTGCCGTTATCCATAGTATTAATTTTTACATTATATATTTTCATTTTTTCTCTCTTTCAGGTAAGCGAAATTGTCTTGATGATAAGCTTTGTAATTTCCATTGGAGAACCGTCACAGTCGATTTTAAAATCAGAATTTTTAAGATATTTTTCATATCTTTCATTGTAAAGCTCCAAAAGCTCATCATAGGTTTTGGATACTGCTATCGGACGGTTTTTATCTCCTGCGATACGATTATAGCACTCATCAAATGGTACATTTAAAAAAACAACAGTGCCGTTTTTTCTTGCTGTTTCGGCATTTTTGTCGTTGAGCATAAGTCCTCCGCCGCAGGCAGCAACACCCTTGTAGTTACTTAATTCCTCTACAACGGCACTTTCAACCTCACGAAAATACTTTTCGCCCTTTTTTTCAAAAATTTCAGGAATTGACATTCCTTCCCTTTCGACAATCAGAGCATCTGTGTCACAGCATGCACAGCCCATCGCCTTTGAAAGGGACAATGAAATTGTAGATTTTCCGCATCCCATAAAACCGCATAAAAATACTGCCATATTCTCACCTCAGAACATTGTTTTTACAGCCTCGGAGGCGTCCTGAATTATATCGTCTGTCTGCTGCTTTGTAAATTTTGCACCATACCATATTTCATGTGCTGCAACAGCCTGCAAAACAAGCATTGACATTCCGCCTACAGCGTTTTTCCCAAGTTTTTTTGCAGTTTTTACAAGTACTGTTTCATTCGGGTTATATACAGCGTCAAATATATTTTCGCAGTTTTCGATTACCTTTTCCGAAACAGGACAACCCTCAATATGAGGATACATTCCCACAGGGGTTGCGTTTGCAAACAAATCAAATCTGCCTTCAATGTTGTCAAGGTCTGCAGTTCTTACCGTTACCTGCGGAAACTTTTCATTTATTTCATTTATAAGAATTTCAGCCTGCTGAGCCGAAAAATCCTTTATGGCAATTGTTATATCAGCCCCGTGTGCCGCTGCTTCAAGAGCCATCATTCTGCCTGCTCCGCCGCAGCCGCTTATCAGAAATTTTTTTCCAAGAGCATCCTTTGGAACTGAACGCAGAAAGCCTATGCAATCGGTATTATATCCGATAAGTCTGCCCTTTTCCCTGGCAATACAGTTTACGGCATTGTATCTTGCAGCGCTTTCGTGCATACCGTCAAGGAATGGAATGATTTCTGTTTTATGAGGTATTGTTACATTTAATCCGTCATATCTTTCAATTGCGTTTGAAAAGCCTTTTTCAAGATTTTCGGGTGCTATCTCAAAAAGCTCATAATCATCATTTTTTCCCGAAAGCTCAAAAAGTCTTTTATGTATAAATGGTGACATTGAATGTCCAAGGGGATAACCTATCAGTGCAAACATAAATTTCACGTCCTTTTTTATTTTTTCTGACATATATAAGTATACAACTAATAGGAATTTATGTCAATATTTTTAAAACTCTGAAAAAAGGGTTTATTTTTCCATTGAAAAGTAGTATAATAATACATGCTGATAATTATTTAAAAGGAGGTTTCCGCGATTTAACATGAAACCTTATCTGAAACGTGCATGGGCTGAAATCAGCCTTGGTACACTTGAAGAAAATATAAACAAAATAAAATCCCTGCTTCATGAAGATACAGAGGTAATGGCAGTTATAAAAGCTGACGCCTATGGTCATGGTGAGGGTGAAATTTTAAAAAAGCTCTGTCAGTGCGGAGTGAAATATTTTGCTGTTTCAAATCTGGATGAAGCTGTCAGTGTAAGAAAGCACTGTCCTGACGGCGAAATACTGATTTTAGGCTATACGCCTCCGGAATATGCACATGAGCTTGAACAGTATAACATAATTCAGGGAGTCTTGTCCTTGGAATATGCCAGAGAGCTTAATGATTCCGCTGTAAATAAAATAAGATGTCATATAAAAATCGACACCGGTATGGGAAGAATCGGTCTTAAATATTCCGACCCAAAGCGCTGCGCAGAGGAAGCGAAAAAAATAGTAAGCCTTCCGAATATACAGACAGAAGGGCTTTATACGCATTTCGCTGTAGCTGATAATCCCGATGAAGAAAGCAGGGCATATACACGTAATCAGACCGATTACATTATTAAAGTTTACGATTATCTTTGCGAAAACGGAATCAGACTTGCACATCTGCACTTTTTAAACAGTGCGGGAATCTGTTACCATAACAGTAATAGAAGCACCCTTGCAAGGGCAGGAATCATTATGTATGGTCTTTACCCTAATTATCCTGTCAGACTTCCTGTTGATATTAAGCCTGTTATGTCACTTAAAGCGGTAGTTTCTGTAGTCAAGCAAATGAGAAAGGGCGAAAGTATAAGCTATGGCAGAACCTATAAAGCGCCTGACGACAATGTTGTTGCAGCAACTGTAACAGTCGGATACGCAGACGGATATTCACGGCTGCTTTCCGGAAAATCCGATATACTTGTAAAAGGAAAACGATGCAGGGTAATAGGCAGAATCTGCATGGACCAGCTGATGCTTGACGTTACCGATGTTCCCGATGTAAAGGAAGGGGATATCGTAACCCTTATCGGCAGGGATGGTGACGAGGAAATAACTGCCGATGAGCTTGCGGCACTTTATGGTACTATCGGCTATGAGGTTGTATGCGGAATATCAAAGAGAGTTCCGAGAATATATGTGGATTAAAACAAATAACTTCAGGAAAATCACAAAATAACCAATATACATAAAATACAGGAGGAAAAAAACTTGAGTGAATTTATAAACGAAATAAACAAAAGAAGAACCTTTGCGATCATTTCTCATCCTGATGCAGGTAAAACCACTCTTACAGAAAAGCTTCTTTTATACGGAGGCGCAATTAATCAGGCTGGTGCGGTAAAGGGAAAAAAATCCGACCGCCATGCTGTTTCAGACTGGATGGAAATTGAAAAGCAAAGAGGTATTTCGGTTACATCATCAGTAATGCAGTTCAAATATGATGGATACTGTATAAATATTCTGGATACTCCGGGGCATCAGGATTTCTCTGAGGATACCTACCGTACACTTATGGCGGCTGACTCCGCTGTAATGGTAATTGACGCTTCAAAGGGTGTTGAAAATCAGACAAGAAAGCTTTTTAAAGTCTGTGTTATGAGAAATATCCCGATTTTCACCTTCATTAATAAAATGGACAGAGAAGCAAGGGATTCATTTGACCTTCTTGAGCAGATTGAAGAAGAACTTGGTATTAAGACATATCCTGTAAACTGGCCTATCGGCTGCGGCAAGGAATTCAAGGGTGTTTATGACAGAGATAACAAGAAAATCATAAGCTTTTCAACTAATGGCAACGGTCATCAGGCAGATGCAGTTGAAGCTGATTTATATGACAGTTCACTTGACAGTCTTATTGGTGCGTCACATCGTGAAACACTTCTTGAGGAAATCGAACTTCTTGACGGTGCAAGTGAAGAATTTGATATGGAGCTTGTAAGAACCGGTAAACTCTCTCCTGTTTTCTTTGGTTCTGCACTTACAAACTTCGGGGTTGAGCCGTTTCTTAAAAATTTCCTTGAAATGACAACACCACCGCTTTCACGTAACTGTATTGAGGGTGAATGTGACCCGCAGGACGAAAATTTCTCTGCGTTTGTTTTCAAAATTCAGGCAAATATGAACAAGGCACATCGTGACAGGCTTACTTTCATGAGAATCTGCTCCGGTAAGTTTGAAAGAGATATGGAAGTGCTTCATGTTCAGGGCAACAAGAAAATGAGACTTTCTCAGCCGCAGCAGATGATGGCGCAGGAAAGAGAAATTGTTGAGTCAGCTTACCCCGGAGATATTATCGGTGTATTTGATCCGGGTATTTTCTCAATCGGGGACACAGTCTGCTCACCAAAGAAAAAAATTACATTTGAAGGTATTCCAACCTTTGCACCGGAGCATTTTGCAAGAATACGTCATAAGGATACTTTAAAAAGAAAGCAGTTTGTAAAGGGTACGGAACAAATTGCGCAAGAGGGTGCAATTCAGATATTCAAGGAACCGTATACAGGTATGGAAGAGGTTATTGTAGGGGTTGTAGGTGTACTTCAGTTCGAGGTTTTCGAGCATCGTATGAAAAACGAATACAATGTTGAAATTATCCGTGAACCGCTTCCTTACTCATATATCAGGTGGATTGATAAAACTCCTGTTGAACCAAAAGATTTGCTTATAAGCTCTGACACAAAGGTTGTTCAGGATTTCAAGGATAATTTCCTGCTTTTATTCTCAAGCGAATGGAATATTAACTGGGCACTTGAGAAAAACGAAGGACTTGAACTCAGAGATTTCAACAAGGAATAGAATAAGTGTTGAAAAGGCGGCCAAAGGTCGCCTTTTTAGTCAAAATCAAGCTTGTAATAAATCATCTGAACATTATTTTTAACTATATGTTCAGATAAGTACGATTTATTATTTTTTTCTCCGAAAACCAGCAATAAATCACTTTTTGAAATCATGATTTCATCAACTTCAGCATAACATTTATAATGATAATGTGTATTAATCAAACATACATTATCAGCATTCAAATGTACTTTATAGTATCTGTCACGATATTCTTCACACCAATTAACTGCCTGTTCTTCATAGGGGATTAGAATGTGTAATTTAATTGAATTATATAATTTAAAAGCGCAGATTATTTCGGCTGACCATAATTGAACACCATACTCGCAGTTTAAATAAAATTCATCATAACCATTACAATATAATTCCCATATAACATTTCTGATTTGTAATTTTATAAGTGGATAAGGTTTATCTTTTTCGTTTTTGTTTTTTAAGCTTAATTCATCGCCATTGCTCATTATTGCACATATCATTTTATCATCTCCTGAAATTATTTTAGCGGATTTTACGCTAAAAGTCAATAGCGGATAATCCACTAGCGTATAATATAAGCGGTGATGATTATGTATAAAAGAATCCGTGATTTACGTGAAGATAAGGATATGACACAAACGCAGATTGCACAGATACTACATTGCAGTCAGAGAGTTTACAGTGATTATGAAAGAGGAAAGCTTGATATTCCTACTGAAATACTAATAAAGCTTGCCGATTATCATAATGTTTCAGTTGACTATTTGCTTGAACGCACGGAAAACAAAAAATAATAAACTTCAGACAGCACCGCTGTAAAATAAGTATATCACATTTACGACATATACGCAAGTGCGTATACGAATAATTCTATCTGAATATATAATAATAATATTATTATTAATGTTTGGATGGGTGATAAATTTGTCAGCAGTAAAAAATGCTGTAGTACAGCGATTTAAAAATATATGTAATATACGTAATATTGCGGCAAATGAACTTGCAAATATATCGGGCGTTACTCCGTCTACCGTTTATAGCCTTTTCAGCAACGAGAGAAAAAATGTTTCAATAACAACTATAAAAATTTTGTGCGATGGCTTGAATATTACTTTGGGTGAATTTTTTTCTTCGCCTGAGTTTGATAATCTTGAACAGGAAATTAAATAACCCATACGACATTAATCGTATGGGTCAGACTGTAGAAAAACCTCAAAATTAATTTTCGTGCCGATTAAATCGGCAGGCAAACAAAAGTACAACCAAAGTATGGGGACGCTTTCTCTTGCAAAGCGTCCCCTCTTGAAAAACAGCCCACTGGGCTGTTTTTCAATTCACCCCTCGTAAATGCGCCTCCGATGGAATATTTCGCCGTCTGCGGACGGCGACCAAAGGCTCTGCCTTTGGATTCCGCAAACTTTTGAAAAAGTTTGATCAAAACTTTTAGTTTTGTAAATGCAGACTTTTTCGACAAGCTGACCCATACGACATTAATCGTATGGGTATTTTTATGCATACTAATCCCTGAAAAATTTTCTGAAACTTATATTATTTTTTTATTTTAGGATAATAATAATTTCAAGGAGGGATTTTTATGTTAAAAAAAACAGGACGAAATACATTTGAATTTAAAAACTCACCGTCAATTATAAGCTTTGCATCAACTGTCGGAAAAAAAGAAGGAGAGGGACCACTTGGCGGCTGCTTCGATACAGTTGAGGAGGATAGTCACTTCGGAAAAGAAACATGGGAACAAGCAGAAAGTGAAATGCTTTTACAGACAGTAAAGCTTGCAATAAAAAAAGGCGGTCTTAATCCGCAGGATATAAACTGTATATTCTGCGGAGATTTAATAAATCAATGCCTTTCGACAACGTATGGTCTGCGCTCTCTTGATATTCCCTTTCTGGGAATTTACGGCGCATGTTCAACCATGGCAGAAGGACTTCTTCTTGCATCATGCTTTGCCGCATCGTCAGAAGGGAAATTTGCAGCAGCAACATCCTCTCACTTTTCAACTGCGGAAAGGCAATTTCGTTTTCCGTTATCCTATGGTGGGCAGAGAACTCCCAGCGCACAGTGGACATGCACAGCCTCCGGTTCAGTGGTGGTGTCCTCAAAGGGAACAGCACCTTTCGTTCGTGCAGTTTCAATAGGGAAAATTGTTGATTTAGGGATAACTGACGCAAATAATATGGGGGCAGCAATGGCACCGGCTGCTGCTTCAACCATAAAAACCTATCTGGAAGATTCCAACCTTTCTCCCGACTATTTTGACTGTATTGTAACCGGAGATTTGGGAGTTGTAGGCAGCAAGCTTTTAAACGAACTTCTTTTAAAGGATAATATTGATATATCAAAGCAGCACAAAGACTGCGGAGTTATGATGTTTGACATAAAGGAACAGGATATGCATTCCGGCGGTTCAGGCTGCGGATGCTCTGCAAGCGTTCTTTGTGGATATTTCCTTCCGAAAATAAAAACCGGTGAAATAAAAGAAATGCTTTTTGCTGCTACGGGTGCGCTCATTTCTCCGGCAGCATCTCAACAGGGGGAATCAATCCCTTCTGTATCACATCTTATTCATATAAGCTATACAAATAATTAAAGGAGGAACTATTTTGGAATATTTATGGGCTTTTCTTATCGGAGGACTTTTCTGCGCAATTGGTCAGGTATTGATTGATTACACAAAACTCACTCCCGCAAGAATATTAACATCATATGTTGTTATCGGCGTTTTTCTTTCAGCATTAAAGCTTTACAAGCCTTTGGTTGAGTTTGCAGGCGCAGGCGCATCTGTACCACTTACAGGATTCGGTCATCTTCTTGCACAGGGTGTCGAAAACGGAATAGCGCAAAAAGGCTTTCTCGGGATTTTTACAGGAGGTCTTACAAGCGCTTCAGCCGGAATCACCGTAGCAATTATTTCCGGACTTGTTGTTGCATTGCTTTTTAAACAGAAGGATAAATAAAACCGCTTAAGGTGACCTGATGGTCACCTTAATTCATTTGCGGAGGATGCAATGAAAATATAACTGAATGCAAAACTTTAGACAAGGCACTTGTGATGTTTGCAGGAAAACATTATATTGAAAAAAATAATGTGATATGATATAATAATATAGATTACAGGCTACATAAGGAGATGACTTAATGAAGCTTCTAATGATACATGCATGGAATGAGTTTGAAACATCTTACAGAGGTAAATTTTCAAATCTACTATCCTATCCCTCGCTTACTCTTGCGGTGATATATTCGCTTATTCCAAAGGATGCTTTTGAAAAAATTGATGTAATAGATGAAAATTCACAGCGTGTTGATTATGATAAGGATAAATATGATATAGTAATGCTTTCTTTTGAAACTTCATCAAGTCTTACAGCATACAAGCATTGTGAAGAATTCAGAAAAAAAGGCTCATATATTGTATGCGGAGGTTATCATGCAACTGCTTTGCCCGACGAAGTATTACAGCATTGCGATACTGTAATATGCGGCCCTGCCGAAAAATCCGTTCCCGAATTCATTTCAGATTATATTAACGGACAGCCCAAACAGCTATACAGAAACTATAATGTTTGTGCGGCTGATTTTCCAATGCCTGCAAGGGATAAAATTACAAAGAGAAAAAAACTAAAAATTCCTGCAGTAACTGCAAACAGAGGCTGTTCAAACTGCTGTAAATACTGTTCCATGAAAACGATGTGGAAAAGCTGTCCACGTCCCGTGAAGAATGTTATTGATGAAATAAAAGAGTTGAAAGCCAAAATGGTTATTTTTTACGACCCGAACTTTTTTGGTGACCGTGATTATGCAATGGAACTTATGAGCGAGCTGAAAAAACTGAAAATACTTTGGGCATCAAACGCAACTGCTGATTTCGGTTATGACCATGAGCTTATGCAGGCGGCGTACGAAAGCGGATGCCGAGGTGTACTGATTGGTCTTGAGTCGCTTAATTCACAGTCCCTTATGGGAGTAGGCAAGCGTTTTCATGAAGTGGACAGGTACAAGGAAATAATAGAAAACATACATAGTCATGGTATAGCTGTAAACGGTTGCTTTGTACTCGGCTTTGACAGCGATACCGAAGAAGAACTGCTTACTCTTCCTCAGCGTGTTGACAAGCTCGGACTTGACCTTTGCAGATTTGCTGTTCTTACGCCTTATCCTGGCACAAAGCTGTATGAAGAATATGAAAAAAGCGGTAGAATAATTACAAAGGAATGGAGCAGGTATAATCAGCATAATGCCATATTCCAGCCCGTCAACATGACTCCTGAAAGGCTTGATGAAATATACCGCAGGGTATGGAAGGAAGCTTACAGCTGGAAGCGTGTCCTGAAAAGGACATTTACTTCACCCTGGCGGAGAAACGGATATATTTTTATTCTGCTGGGTGCAAACATCGGTTTTAAATTTCTCGGAATTGACAAGAGGATGAAAAAGTGAAGATTACATTTATACGCCTTAATATGTTTGAGCATATAAGCTCTGACGCAATGAAGCCTTTGCTCTTCGGAATAATCAGAAGTCTTACACCTGCAAAGCATGAAATTGAATTTATTGACGAAAGAGTTGAAAGGCTTCCAGAAAAAATTGAGTCGGATATTATTGCTTTTTCGGTGGAAACCTACACCGCTAAAAGAGCATACATACTTTCAAAAAAGTACAAGACGGAAAATAACATTATTGCAATGGGTGGATTTCATGCAAGTGTTATGGTTGATGAAATGCTTGAATATGCAGATACCGTACTTATTGGTGATGCAGAGGATACATGGGGTAGATTTCTGTCGGATTGTGAAAACGGTTCACCCTGCAAAAAATATATTTCAGATGAAAGCAAACCCCTTGACATTCTTGAGGATGACCCGACTATTTACAGGCACAACTATTACGGCATAGGTGTTTATCAAATTTCACGGGGATGCAAGTTCAACTGTGATTTCTGTTCGATAAAAACCATGTACAAATGCGTAAGGCGGAAATCTGCTGATATGATTGCGCAGGAGCTTAAACATGCAAAGGAGAAAATTATTTTCTTTGTTGACGATAATCTTTTTTATGATAAGGCTTCGGCAATAGAGCTTTTCAGGAAAATTGCCCCGCTGAAAAAGAAATGGGCTTGCCAGATAAGCATGGATGCCGCACGAGACGATGAATTGCTTTGCGAAATGAAAAAAGCAGGATGCTTTCTGGTGCTGATGGGATTTGAAAGTCTTAACCCCAAAAGTCTCGGCGAGATGCACAAATCGGCAAATACTGCGGAGGATTATGATGAAGTAATAAAAAGGATATACAGGCACAAGCTTTTGATATACGGTACATTCGTACTGGGCTGTGACAATGACGGACAGGATGTGTTCCGCCGCACATTTGAATTTGCAGTAAGAAATAAAATTGCTGTTACAAATTTCAATCCGCTTATTCCTATGCCGGGAACTGCGGTATACAAAAGAATGGAACAGGACAACAGACTGATTTATAAAAAATGGTGGCTGTCAGATGATTACCGCTACGGTGAAACGGCTTTTATTCCGAAGCATATGACTCCTAATCAGCTTCGTGATGGCTGCCTTAAAATACGGACAGAATTCTATTCGGCTGGTTGTGTGCTGAAAAGACTTTTTTCAAATCCGATAAATTTTATCCCGCTTAACTTTTTTGTATTTGTGCTTGCCAATATTATCTCACATAAAGAAATACTGAAAAAACAAGGACAACTTCTCGGAGGTATTCTTAATGAAACTCACATTGATAAAACCTAATATCGGCAGACGTGAACACAGCCTTTATGTAGATGAAGCAAGAATGGAGCCGCTTCAGCTTGGCATACTTGCGGCACTTACCCCCGAAGATGTTGAGGTTGTAATGTATGATGATCGCATGGAGCAGATACCCTATGATGAACCTACCGACCTTGTGGCAATAACAGTTGAAACCTTTACCGCAAGACGTGCGTATGAAATCAGCAATGAATTTCGCCGCAGAGGTGTAAAGACTGTAATGGGTGGAATGCATGCTATGCTTATTCCCGATGAGGTTTCAGAGCACTGTGATTGTGTTATTGTGGGTGACGCTGAACCTGTTTGGGCTGAAATGATTGAAAACCACCGCAGGGGACAGCTGAAAAAACGGTATAACCCTGTACAGCCGAGCTGCCCACAAATAAATGTTATAACACGCCGTGATATTTTTAAGGGCAAAGGATACCTTCCGATTACACTTCTTCAGTTTTCAAGAGGCTGCAGTCACAAATGCAGTTTCTGTGCTTCGTCGGTATACTTCAAGGCACATCATTACTGCCGTCCTGTGGAGGACGTAATAAAGGAAATCAAGTCACAAAAAAGAAAGCTTCTTTTCTTTGTTGATGATAACATTGTATGCAACCGTGAAAAGGCAAAGGAGCTTTTTCGTGCACTTATTCCTCTTAAAATTCACTGGGTAAGTCAGGGCAGCATTGATATGCTCAATGACACGGAGCTTATGGAGCTTATGGTGAAAAGCGGCTGTCTTGGACTTGTAATCGGCTTTGAGTCGATTTCTCCTGAGTGTATTTCCGAAATGAACAAAGGTACAAACAAAAAAGGATCGTGGGATATGTACAAGGAAGAAATAAAACAGCTCAGAAAATGGGGACTTCAGACATGGGCGGCATTTACTGTAGGACATGACGGCGACACTATAGAGTCTATAAAAGCAACATGTGATTTTGCGATAAAAAACAAATTTACCTTTGCGGCGTTCAACATTCTAATGCCGTATCCGAACACACCTCTCTACGAAAAAATGAAGCGTGAGGGACGTCTGCTTTATGACGGAAAATGGTGGCTTCATGAGGACTACCGATTCAATTACGCAAGCATAGTGCCTAAAAATATGACTCCCGATGAACTGACGAAAATATCCTTTGACTGTCGAAGCAGGTTTAACAGTCCTATGTCTATTATCAAGCGTGCTCTTGAACCGCATACAAATATGCGTACGCCATACAGATTTGCAACATATCTTATTTACAACCCGCTTTTCAGAAAGGAAGTATTCAAGAAACAGGGCATGCGGTTCGGTCTGAAATCAGAAAGCGAGGGAGATAAAAATGCTTAAAGGAAAAGTACAGCCTGTCAGTGAATTTTCTGAAGACGAGCTTTCCTCAATGTATTCCTTGATGGCACAGTTTTATGACAACACCGATGAAGCTGTGTTCAGACATGACTTTTTTAACAAGGATTACTGTCTGGTACTTCGACACGAAACTGACGGAATAGTAGGCTTCACAACACAGAAAATTATGGAGTTTGATGTGGACGGAAAGAAAATTCACGGAATTTTTTCAGGTGACACCATTACTCATAAGGAGCATTGGGGGGACATAGAGCTTTTCAGGGTATGGGCGAAATTCTGGTTTGAATTTGCCGAAAAATATGATGAATTCTACTGGTTCCTTATCTGCAAGGGTTACAAGACATATCGTATTATGCCCCTTTTCTGGACGGAATTCTATCCAAATTACCGATGCGAAACGCCTGCCTTTGAGCAAAGCATAATAAATGCTTATGCGTCAGAGCTTTATCCTGATGAATATGACAGTGAAAGCGGTGTAATCGTGTATAAAGGCATTAAGGACAAGCTGAAAAACGGAGTTGCCGATGTTGGCGACCATGAAATGAAAAATAAAGATATTGCTTTTTTCTGCAAGGCAAACCCCGATTACATAAAAGGCAATGACCTTGCCTGTCTTACAAAAATTGACCGTTCGCTTCTGAAAAAACATGCAAGGGAGCTTCTTTTCAAATGAGTATGCTGTGCAGAATACTGAACAGAATATATTGTATGCTTTGCAGCAAAGAATACCGCAGGTTTACTTCGCCTTGTAATATCGGAGATGTGCAGAAGCGGTATCTGCTTGAACTACTTGAAAAAAACGCCGATACTGTTTACGGCAAAAAATACGGCTTCGACAAAATAAAATGCTATGAGGATTTTGCAAAAAATGTTCCGCTTACGGTGTACGAGGATTACGAACCTTATATATCCGCAATGGCGAACAATGAAAGCAATGTACTTACTACTGAAAAGATAAAGCTTTTTGAGCTTACAAGCGGTTCTTCGGGCGGAAAGAAAATGATACCATACACTCAATCCCTGAAAAATGAATTTCAGTGTGGGATAAAGCCTTGGCTGTACGATATATACACAAGGATAGACGGTACTTCTGCCGGGAAAAGCTACTGGTCAATCACACCTGTGACGGCAAGAAAAACCTTTACAAAGGCAGGTATTCCCATTGGCTTTGAAGAGGATACAGAATATTTCGGGTTCATTGAACAGGCAATAATGAAAAAGCTATTTGCTGTGGACAAAAGTGTGAAGTTTTCTGATGATATGCAGGATTTTTACTTCAACACGGCAACACAGCTTCTTGATTGCAAACAGCTTACACTTATATCTGTGTGGAACCCTACATTTCTTACAATTCTTTGCGATTTCATCAGCAGCAACTCGGTGAAGCTTTCGGAAAAGCTTCCCCAAGAAAAAAGAGAGGCTTTCCTCAAAGCCACAGAAGAAAACCGATTTGACAAAATATTTCCGCAGCTCAAAATAATAAGCTGTTGGGCGGACGGAAGTGCCGCTGATTGTGTCGGTGAAATCCGCAGACGTTTTCCCGGTGTGCTGATTCAGCCAAAGGGTCTGCTTGCAACCGAATGCTTCATCTCGTTTCCTCTTTACGGCGAAACAGGAAGCAGGCTTAGCATCTACTCGCATTTTTTTGAATTCCGAAATCTTTCTGACGGGACGATTGTTACCGCTGATAAGCTTGAAAAGGGCGAATATGAGGTTATTGTAACCACAAGCGGTGGCTTCTACAGATATTGTATTGGTGACATTATTGAGGTAATGGAGGTTTTTCCCGATACCCCTCCGCTGATAAGATTTCTCAGAAGAAACGGTATTTCCAGTGACCTTTTCGGTGAAAAGCTTACAGAAGACTTTGTAAGAAGTGTCTGTGCTTCGCTAACTGATGAGCAGGCTTTTTGTCTGCTTGCCCCGAAAGGAAACAAGTATTGTCTTTATACATCTTCACGAAAAATATCAGATGATATGCTTGATAACGCTTTGTGCGAAAGCTATCACTATAACTACTGTCGTCAGCTTGGACAGCTTCAAAAAGCAGAAGTAGCCGTTGTCTGCGGCAATCCTGCTGACTCATACATAAAACGACTTTCTGACGAGGGCATGAGAATCGGTGACATAAAACCTGCGTTTCTCAGTCCTAAAAGAGGATGGGAAAGCTACTTTGAAATTGAAAGGACGTAATGAATATGCTGAAAATTGCCTTGCTTGCACCTGCGGGTGCAATGCACCGTTATTCAGGCAGCTTCGGAAAATCGCTACACTATGCACCACTTACTCTTACAACGCTTGCGGCACTTATACCTGAGGACGTTGAAACAGAGGTAAGAATATATGATGAAACAGCTGAAAAAATCCCGCTGGATATTGATGCAGAGCTTATCGGAATAACCTGTATCACGGGAACTGCTCCGAGATGCTATGCGTATGCGGATTATTTCCGTAAAAAAGGTAAAACCGTTATGATGGGCGGTGTACATCCCTCGATGCTTCCAGAGGAAGCCGCACAACACGCTGATGTTGTTTTCACAGGATTTTCGGAACAAACCTTTCCAGAGTTTATCCACGACTATGTCAAAGGACGGCATAGGAAATTCTATCATCAGAATGCTGATTACACCATAGAGGGAAAACCTTTGCCAAAACGTGAGCTGCTTAAATCAAGTCGCTATATAACTACAAAAACCGTTGAGGCGATAAGGGGCTGCTGTCACACCTGCAGCTTCTGTGCGTACCCTGCCGCATTCGGAAAGACTGTTTACAAGCGTCCCGTAAAGGAAGTTGTTGCGGAAATAGAGGCTCTTAATACAAAGCATGTTCTGTTCCCTGACGTAAATCTTATTACCGACAGAGCCTACGCCATAGAGCTTTTTACAGCACTTATCCCTCTTAAAATAATCTGGCTTGGACTTGTTACTTCATCGGTTGGAATTGACGATGAGCTTATGACTGTATTCAGAAAAAGCGGATGTAGGGGACTTCTCATTGGCTTCGAGTCTATAACTCAGGAGTCACAGCAGTACATTCACAAGGGTGTAAACAAGGTTGACAGCTATGTTACACTTATGGAAAAGCTTCACGACAACGGTATACTTGTGCAAGGCTGTTTCGCATTCGGCGGCGACGAAGAAGACGAAAGCGTATTTGACCGTACGGTGGAAATGATAATCAAGGCAAAAATTGACCTGCCGAGATATTCCATACTTACTCCGTTTCCACAGACAGCTTATTACAGGCAGCTTGAAGCAGAAGGACGGATTATTGAACGTAACTGGGCAATGTATGACGTTCAGCACTGTGTTTTCCAGCCTAAGCTTATGACAAAAGAACAGCTTGAAGAAGGTACTGACCGTGCATGGCGTGCTACATATTCAAACGCAAATATCTTCAAAAGACTTGCACCGTTCAAATACAGCCCCTGGCTGTCGCTTCCTCTTAATATTGGGTATAAAGGCTATGCCGACAAATGGCATAAATTTACTCGTGAAGTAATGTGTGATAATTCGGATATTCCTATTATTTAAAATACAGAGGATATATTTATGAAAATAACTTTTATTCTTCCTGCTATTGGCAAGAAACAGGGTAAAAAATATATCGGCACATGGAAAATGGAGCCGCTTACAATTGCGGTATTAAAAGCACTTACTCCTAACAGCATAGAAACAGAGTTTTTTGACGACCGCATGGAACTCGTCAATTACAACACAGAAACAGACCTTGTGTGTATTACAGTGGAAACATATACGGCAAAACGAAGCTACAGAATTGCCCAAAAATTTCGTGAAAGAGGCATACCTGTCATAATGGGCGGATACCATGTTACACTCTGCCCGGAAGAAGCTTCGCTTTACTGTGACAGCATCATAGTTGGAAATGCCGAAACTGTATGGAACGATATGCTTGATGATGCCAAAAGCGGAAATATGAAAAAAATTTATCACGGCGATGTGGGAGAGTATATCATACAGCCTGACAAAAGCATTTTTGAGGGTAAGAATTATCTTCCCGTATCTCTTATTGAAACAGGCCGAGGCTGCTGTCACAGCTGTGAGTTTTGTTCCATTTCAAAATTTTACTGCAGTAAATATTACAGCCGTGATCACAGTCTTATTATTGACGATATAAAAAAATCAAAGCACCGCTACACATTTCTTGTTGACGATAATCTTGTTGCTGACAGAAGAAATGCGATGAGCCTGTTTGAGGACATTACCCCACTTAATATAAAATGGGCAGGACAAGGTACACTTTCAATGGCAAAGGACAAAAAGCTTCTTAAAACAATGAAAAAAAGCGGCTGTGAAATAATACTTATCGGATTTGAAAGTCTTAACAAGGCAAATCTTGAGCAAATGAATAAGTCATTCAACTACGCAATAGGCGAACGTGATGAGCTTGTCAAGCGTATACACGAAGCAGGAATAGGTATTTACGCAACCTTTGTTTTTGGTTATGACAATGATGATGAGCGAACTATAAATGACGCTCTTGAATTTGCCAAAAAGCATAATTTCTATACGGCGGCATTTAATCACCTGCTTCCTTTCCCTAATACTGCTCTTTATGACAGATTGAAGGCTGACAATCGTCTTATCTACGATAAATGGTGGCTTGCAGACGGTTACAACTACGGTGAACTTGCTTTTGAGCCTAAGTTGGTATCTGCTGAAAAAATGAGCAAGCTATGTCGTGATGCAAGAAAGGAATTTGCTGCACCTAAAACAGTCCTGCGCAGAGGCTTTGCTTCTCTTGGAAGGACAAGCCCGCTTATGTGGGGGTTGTTCTGGGGAATGAATCTCCGTCTTGGAGAAGAAGTAGACCAAAAAATGAATGTTCCGATTGGAGAAAACCTTGATGAACTTCCAAAATAACAGGTATAAATTGAAATTTGCTGACCCATCCGACAATGAAGGTATATGCGAAATTTTTGAAAGCGGCAGCTTCAGTGGCGGAATAGACGTTCAGTATTTAAGGGGTAAATCACCATACGAGTCATTCTCAGCAGACGGCGATATTAACAGGATAATGGTTATCATTGACAACAGCAACGGAAGAACCGCCGCAGTGGGTGGTGCTGTTGTAAGAAACGAATATGTAAACGGTAGAAATGAAAAATGTGCTTACCTTACGGGTTTGAAAATACATCCCGATTATCGCCGCAAAATATCATTTATTGCAAAGGCATATTCTTTTCTGCACAGCGGAATTTCCGATTGCTCATACAGCTACACTACCATTCTTGATGATAATAAAGACGCTGTTTCTCTTTTCGAAAAGCACCACAAAAATATGCCCGAATATAAATATCTTGGGCATTATACCACTTACTGCTTTCACGGCGGAAAGAAGATTATTCCCGTTGAAATTGACAATACTGACGGCTTTGAAAAACTTATGAAAGAGCATTTTTCGAAAATGAGTCTTATTCCGTGCAGCACGGAATATCAAGGCTTTGGCGAAAAGAAGTTTTATTCATATCGGGAAAATGGTGAAATAAAAGCTTGCTGTTTTATAGGAAATCAGCAAGCCACAAAGCAGTATAAAATGTGTTCATACGGCGGAGTGTACAAGATTGTTTCAAAGCTTCCGACCAAGCTTTTCGGCTATCCTGAGTTTCCCCGTCCCAATAGCATTGTAAATCATGGTGTTGTATCGTATCTTTATATAAAGGACAACGCCCCGAAACTGTGTTCTGATTTTCTGCGTTCGGCTGCTGCCGAAACGGATTTCTCACTGCTTATATGGGGCGGTTTTGAGAACAACCCCCTATGTGCGGCTATGGACAAGCTTAAAACCGTTCATTACGGCAGCAGACTCTATTCGGTTATATGGGAAAACGAAAATGATATTACAGGTGTAATCGGCATAGAGGCGGCTTTGCTTTAATATTATCAGTAAGCTTTTAAGAAACAGCTACATTAAAGCTATACTGAATTTTATTTCAGCGTATCTTTTTAATAAACTCATCTGTGAGCCGTGTAATTTCGGGAGCGATTTTTCACGCTCCTTTTTTTATCCGTAAATCGGATATGGAGTAAAAACCAGCACAACAACAAGTAATATCTACTGCCATATGTTTCAGGAAGCAAAGGCGAGAAACTGTAAAGCGATTACCAATGCACTTTCTTTTGGAAATAAAAAAGAGCCGCTTGCAGAAGCGCAAGTGGCAGTGTAAGTGGCAAGTGCAGAAACCGAGCAAAAAAAGAACTCGCAAACGCCGTAAAATAGGCATTTGCGAGACACATAGTTGGTGACCCGTACGGGAATTGAACCCATGATTCCGCCGTGAAAGGGCGGCGTCTTAACCTCTTGACCAACGGGCCATATGGTAGCGGCAGTAGGATTCGAACCAACGACCAATCGGGTATGAACCGAGTACTCTAGCCAACTGAGCTATGCCGCCATATAGATGTCGAATCAGTCGTGTTTTTGTTTACCGCTTCATGCGACTATTAAATTATACCCCATAATCCGAGAAAAGTCAATAGGTTTTTTTAAAAAAATTCAAGTTTGTACAAATTGCACATAATACATATCTTTTCTCTTTTATATATCACTTTTTTTCACAAAAAATATTATTTTTTATATTTCCAAAATAAATTATTTTTTAAATACAATCTTTACAAACATTTTAGATTATTTTCACACATCTAACATCTTAAAGGCTGAATTTACATTGATTTTTTTTATTTCATATGATATAATATTATATAATAAAATAATTTTGGACAATTAGCTGAATCAGTATATAAGTAACAATTGTCTTAATCAATGTCTAAAGAGGTAAAAAAAATGAATCTAAAAAAACTGGCTGTTTTATTTTCAGCAACCACATTTTTCTGCTCTGGTATTTTTTCAGCTGTTTCAGCCGAGGAAGCAACAGTAGAAACAACCGAAGAAATTACAATTATCGAAGAAGATGTTTTGAGTGAGGATTCACTTTGGAATTACTCACTTGTAAAAAATAATGTAACCGGTGAAGAATATGCTTCTCTTGAAAGCTATCACGGAACCGAAAATGAGGTTTCAATTCCATCCGAAATCGACGGAAATATTGTTTGTGAGCTTGGTGATTATACATTCTACGAAAATCAGGCAATTAATAAAATATGCATACCTGAAACAATATCATATTTTGGAAACTTTCCGTTTTTTGCATGTTCCTCCCTTACTGAATTTGAAGTTGACGATAATAATGAAAACTTTTCCGTAAAGGACGGTATTCTTATGGATGAAAGCGAGCAAGTGATTGTATGCTTTCCACCTGCAAGAACTGATACTGAATTTGTAATTCCGGATGGCGTTACTGAACTCGCTTCGGGAGCATTTGCTACATGTTCAAGTTTAACAAGCGTAACATTTCCTGATACACTTGAAAGTATGGGGATTTACTGCTTTGCAGAATGTACCTCACTTAACAATGTTGTCATTCCTGAAAGCGTAACAGAGCTTTCGCAATTTAACTTTACAGGCTGTACATCGCTTACAAGTATCACATTGCCTGATACAATGAGCATAATAGGAGATGGTGCTTTTTTCTCATGTACATCATTAAATTCTATTGAGTTTCCTGCTTATATACAGGAAATCGGTCAATGTGCATTTACTTCAACAGGCTTTACCGAAGTTGAACTTCCAGCCACTGTACAAAAGATAGGCTACAGTGCATTTGGATATACAGCAGATCAACAGGGACAGATTGTTGCAATGGACAGTTTTACTGTAAAAGGACTGACAGGAAGTGTTGCACAATCTTATTGCGCAGAAAATGAGCATGTAACATTTGAATCGACAGATGACTCTGCAGCTGATAAAGCGGCAGAAGCTGATAAGGTATCTGAATCCAGCAAGGAAGAACCAGAAGTAAAAAAAGGTATTATTGCTGCAATTGCTATAGTTGGTGTTGCAGTAATAGTCGGTGTAATAGTTATAATCGTCAAGCTGAAAAAATCAAAATCCGATACAGATGAAGATTCAGAATCTGAAAATTCAGATGAAGAAACAGAGAATAAAGAATAAAAGGTGGTAAAAAAGTGAGAAAACATTTAAAAAGTATTGCTTTATCATGTTGTTTAACAGCGTTTCTTTGCAGTGGAATAGCGGTAAATGCAGAAAGTTCCGGAAACCAAACATTTACAGATAAAATAATTACCTATGAAATAGTAAAGGGCGGAGTTAATATAGTAGATTGTGATGAATCCGCATCATCTCTTTTTATAAATGATGAAATTGATAATTATAAAATTATTGGAATTGAAACAGGTGCTTTTGAAGATTGTACTAAACTTCGTGAGATTACACTTCCAGATTCAATAACATATATGGGTGAAGGCGTTTTTTCCGGATGTACAGCACTTGAAAAGATTAATTTTCCTTCCGGAATGACTGAAATTCCTGCACAGACTTTTGCAATGTGTGATTCTTTAAAGGAAATTGAAATTCCTGATACTATCAAAACTATTAACCAATACGCATTCAGTTATTGTCAGGATCTTTCATGGTTTGAAATTCCAAAAGGTATTACTAACATAAATTCCTACGCATTTGCATTAAGTAAAATGCCGGAAACACTTGATATTCCAGAAAATGTCACGACAATAGAAGATATGGCTTTCTTCACATGCAGCGGAGTAAAAACCGTAAATATCCCAGGAACAATCAATAATCTGGCACCTCTCGCATTTTTAGGAAGTAATGAAATCAACAGTTATAATGTTGATAGCAGCAATACAAAATACAGTTCAGAATATGGCGTTCTTTACAGTGAAAACGGCACAATCCTTGAAAGCTATCCTGCTGGAAAGGATGAAACTACATTTACTGTGCCTGACAATGTTGAATATATTGCAGGCGGTGCATTTTTCGCCAATTCATTTTTAACTGAAATAAACCTTACTGAAAACATTATTCAAATAGGCGAAGCTGCATTTTCTAACTGTACTGCACTTGAAAAAATGACATTACCAAACAGTATAATATCAATTCCGCCAAGTCTTTTCTGTGACTGCACATCACTCTGGAGTGTTACTGTTCCTGAACATCTTGACTCAATCGGAGCTTATGCATTTCTGGAATGCACAAATTTAAAGTCGCTTGATATTCCTGACAGTGTAACAGAAATTGGAGAATATGCAATGGGATTTACAGATGATGATGAAGGAAATTTCCACAATATAGATAACTTTACAATTAACGCAAATTACGATACTGAAGCAAGAACGTATGCCAATAAATATGATGTTGATATAAATTATATCAACGGGAATCCTGAAATGCCAAAATATATTCTGCTTGCATGTTTAGGTGTTATTGTTTTAGGAATGATCGCATTTGTAATAGTAAGAATTATTCTTAAAAGAAAAAAAGAAAAGGATTATTACAGTATTTAATACGAACGAAAGGACTGTTTTTTCAGTCCTTTCATTATATAAAAATACAATATATTTCTTAAAAAAATAAAACACTTAATATTAAAAAAACTCCTTATAGAAGAAAATTTATATTTATTTATAAAACTTACATTAGATAAAACAAATAAGAAAACTCCGATTTTAAATCGGAGTTTTCTCAGCCTGTAGAAAAACCTCGATATTTAATTATGTGCCGATTAAATCGGCAGATTTAAATAACGAGGAAAGATAGTAAGGGGACGCTTTTTCTTGCAAAGCGTCCCCTCTTAAAAAACAGCCCACTGGGCTGTTTTTTAATTCATCCCTCGTAAATGCGCCTTCGATAGGGGATTTTCGCTCACTGCGGTGAGCGACCAAAGGCTCTGCCGAGTGCCGAAGGCATGCAGAGCAGATTCCGCCAGCATTTTTGAAAAATTGCTGGACCAAAAA
>SVNU01000170.1 GCA_015066715.1 Ruminococcus sp.
AAGCAAGGTTATTCATTATAACGGCTGGTCTGCTGAAATTATTTGTTCTGAAATTCCCTGTGAAATTTCAGACGGTATAAATCATATTGAGCTTACAGCTTTTGAGGACAGTTTTAAGCTTATGCTTGACGGCAAAGTCATTCATGAGCATACTCTCGGAGCAATTCCTCATATTACCGCAGTATGTACGGTTGATATGGAGAATGATATGCTTATAACAAAGCTTGTGAATTTCTCTGAAAATGATGTTGATATACGAATCATATCCGACCGTACTATGCAGGAAACTGCTGAGATCACAACTCTTACGGCAGACAGTTATTACGCAAAAAACACATTTGAAAACAAGGCAGCAGTTGTGCCTTATACAGAAACGATTTCTGCTTCCTCTGATTACACAGCTTCAATAAAGGCTCGTTCTGTGAATGTTATAACTCACAAGATAGCCGGTTTCCTTAGTTAAAATGTAAAATGTAACAATAAAAGCGTTGGAGCAAAATCCAATGCTTTTATATTTTGGGTTTGTTAAAGTATTTTTCGGTTTATTCAGGCAAAACGCCAGCTGTCGATATAAACATCAGGATCAGATATCACAATGTAAATATCATGCACACCTTTAAGCTTTTTGGCAGTTTTGTTGTAAATGCCGTGATATTCTTTATTATCAAATTCAAGCTCGGCAATGGGAGAGGTACCCATTTCGTCAGCCAGGACCTGAATTTTTCCTTCGCCTTTTACAACAGCGGCGAAAGTATTTACCTTCTTGTCTCCGAAATCTACACCTTTTATGTATATCCAAGCGCCTGATTCTTCTGTTTTCACAGCCTTGACAAGTGAGCCGTCATATTCATAGCCGATAACCGCTGCTGTAAAGGAAGTCTCAGCATTGTTTTCAATATAAGGGTCAACATATTTTATCTGTGTAACATTGCTTTTAGCTGAGGCTTTTGTTTCGGTAAACACAAGGTTTTCCTCATCAACGGGAAGTTCCGCAACGCTCAGACTTCTGAAACTGCCTCTTGTTTCCATTTTTGACTGCTTGAGCATTGTGTGATGGAACATGTAATATTTTCCATAATATATTCACACAAGGAGCTGACACTATGACCAACAAAGAAAAGGCCTTTCTTATTGTAGAAATAATGGATTTACTCGACCGCTGGGATAAATTCCGTGTAGAAAATAAAGAAGAGCTTCAGACTGAAAAATCAGTAAAAACTAATTATGCAGAAGCAATTCAAGAGATTATTCCTGAACCTGAGCCTGTGTCGCAACCTGTGAAAACAAAATCCAAATCGGGTAAAAAAGTCTGCACAATCAAAGAAGCAACCGCTTTGGTGGACGGTTTATCCGAATATCGCATCCGCCAGATGTGCCTATCGGGCGAGCTTTCTTGCTTTATGGCGGGTAAGAAATATCTGATTAACGAAGATGATTTGTATAAAGCTCTTAATATTGAGTGATGAATATACGAGGAATGATGTTATATGAATAAAACGGTCTTGCTGAGTAACAATCGTTTAGTAACAGTTGTTTCTCCTGAAAATGTAAATGCTGTTCTTTCCAAAACAGATATTGAAATGGATTATCGTGCCAGAAAAGCCGTGAAAGCAGCTATCAACAGGGCGGAAATATGCAAAAAGCCGATAGCAAAATATGATTCGGTAAACAGGAAGGCATACCTTCAAAACGCTGACAGCAAGAAAATATATGTTGAATGAGCAGGTGTATTTGAAAGGCGGTAATTTATGAGAATTTACACGATTAATGAGATTGCTGACAAAGTGCTTCCTATCGCCGAAGCGTACGACATTGATAAGATATATCTTTTTGGCTCTTACGCAAGAGGAGAAGCAACCGAAGAAAGGGATATTGATTTGTATGTCGAGTTTTCAAAGCCACTTGGTTTGCGGTATTGCAGTTTTGTATCAGATATTGAAGATAGTTTAGGCAAATGCGTTGATATAATTACAAAGGACGCACTTTATAATCCCGCTACCTTGCAGAATAACCAGCAGCTTATTCAAAGGATTTCAGAGGAACGCAAGTGCATATACACCAAAAAAGATGAATGATTTTTTGCCCTCAGATTTAGCGTTGAAATGTAGAATATGCGTCATATCGGATTAAATCTGCCACTTGTACATTTGGGTAAAATGTGATATAATTTATATAATATGAATTCTGCATTAAAAATGCAGTAAGCCCTAAAGAAAATAAAGAGGTGCACTATGTCTGAGGATAATAACATTGTTGTAAATAACGCTGAGCTTTCAGCCGAAAACACAAGCGAAACATATTCCAGAATCAGAAAAAGCGTTATTACTGCACAGAGCAGAATATACAACGCTGTCAATTCAGCAATGGTACAGGCCTACTGGGAAATCGGCGAGCAAATTTATATTGCCTGCGGCGAAAATGAACGTGCTGAATACGGAAAAGGCTTGCTCAGATATCTTTCAGAAAAGCTGACTGCTGAATTCGGAGCAGGTTTTGCTGTTCGTAATCTGCAGATGATGAGGAAATTCTATCTTATGTATCAGAATGCGAACACACTGTGTTCGCAATTGAGTTGGTCGCATTATCGTATCCTTATGCGTATCTCCGACGACAAACACAGAGAGTGGTACACGGAAGAATGTGCGAAATCAGGCTGGAGTGTCCGTCAGCTTGAACGTCAGATAAATACAATGTTTTATGAGCGTTTGCTTTCGAGCAAGGAAAAGGACACTGTTGCTGCTGAAATTCAGACAACAGAGCCAAAGCCTGAATACGAAAAGATTATCCGTGACCCCTATGTGCTTGAATTCCTTGACCTTCCAGAAAATCCTCACTTTTATGAAAAGGATCTGGAACAGGCTATTATTGACCACCTGCAGAAATTCCTTCTTGAACTCGGCAGAGGTTTCAGCTTTGTTGCAAGGCAGAAGAAAATCTCCTTTGACGGACGCCATTTCTATATTGACCTTGTTTTCTACAACTACATTCTGAAATGCTTCGTGCTTATCGACCTGAAGCTCGGCGACCTGACACATTAGGATTTAGGTCAGATGCAGATGTATGTGAATTATTACACCCGTGAGCTTATGAACGAGGGCGACAATCCTCCCATAGGAATTGTTCTCTGTGCTGACAAGAGTGATGCGATTGTAAAATACACACTTTCGGAGAACGACTCTCAGATATTCGCCTCAAAATATATGACGTATATTCCGAGCGAAGAAGAATTCAAAAGAGAACTTTGTCTTGATGATTACAAAAAGAAAGACGATTTGCAAGAATAAAATCAGCCTCTCCATATCTCGGAAGAGGCTGAAAGTGGAATATGTACAGCAATAATTATGGGTCTTATTTGGGTCTTATGAGTAGAAAAATGCCCCTTTGGAAGCACCGAAAATAAGACCCAAGCGAAAATTTCCGAGTCGCAATAAACCTTGAAAAACCGCATAACAGCGTGGTTTGCGAGTTTTCACCAAACTTCGCCGAAAATGTGGGTTTGCTTTCGATTGTTGTTGTTTATAAAAAAGAGCTTGAATTGTATAATCCTGATTATGAAAGCTCCTTTTTTAGTAAGAAAAATAGAACAATTGTTGATAATT
>SVNU01000022.1 GCA_015066715.1 Ruminococcus sp.
GCTTTGCAAGAAAAAGCGTCCCCTTACTATCTGCCTTCGTAATATAAATCTGCCGATTTAATCGGCACGAAAATCAATATTTAGGTTTTTCTACAGTCTGAAGGGACTGTTTTTACAGTCCCTTAATAATTTTTCAGATTTCTGATATATTTAAATGTTTCCTTTTCACCTTTTTCTTTAAGCATGATAAGCAGACTTTCAAGTAAATCAGATGTTTCCTGATTAATAAACCTTGTTGCCTTAGCACGAAGAAAATACTCAAGAGCCGAACCGTCATGGTAATTATTTTTCATATAAATTTTACTTGCTGCAACCCTGTCGCAAAACATTTCTTTAACATATTTAAGGGGCATCTTGACAGGAGTAAGCTTTTTTGTTACATAATTATAATCAACCCAGTATTCAAAATGGTGCTTGTTTTTTCCCTTATGATGCAGCCACGCATATGAAAAGCCATATGCTTCACGTTCTGCCTCATGGGGTGAACGTGTTCCCTGATAAAATTTAACACCATTTATAAATTCATCAAAGCTGTATTTTGACATATCATGCATAAGCCCCTGTAAAGGTATTCCTGCCTTAAAGCAGTTTTTTATTACTGCATGACGATGACGGGTAACTGTTTTAAAATGCCTGAAAAATTTGTTCATTTTTATCACCTGAAATATATAAGGAGTTTTATGAAATCATTAATTATAAATGACAAAGAGCTTTTTTACGTTATTGAAAGAAAAAACGTAAAAAATATCAATATGAGAGTTAAAAGCGATGGCATAATATATATATCGGCAAAAAGGTCAATTCCCGAAGAATGCATAAAAAATATTCTCGAAAAAAATGCCGGTAAATTTTCTGCTGTTATTGAAAAGCTTCAGAATCAAAAGAAAAAAACTGACAATACAGACTTTATAAACTATCTTGGAAAAGAATATCCTGTCAGGATAATTGAAAGAAATAATGAAAGTGTTGATTTTGATAAAAGCACCTTTACAATATATACCTCTGACAAAACCGACAGAGAAAAAATTCTGTTCCAAATTCTAAAATGGAAGTCTGACAAATGCGTGGAAATCTACAGCGATTTAAACCAAAGAGTCTGCAATTTATTTCGTGAACACGGCTACAATGTACCTCTTGGTACAGTAACAGTAAAGCTTATGAAAAGCCGCTGGGGAAGCTGCAATTACGTTACCGGCAAAATATCTATGAATCTGCGGCTTATTGACTATCCTGTAGAATGCATTTATGCTGTTTTCTGCCATGAATACATGCACTTTATTCACCAGAACCATTCAAAGGATTTCCACAAAGACCTTGAAAGAATCTGCCCGTCCTACAAGGCTTATGATAAGCTTTTAAAGTAAACTCTCCTACCATGTCTGCTGTTCCAAATCAAAGATTTGGAACATTTAAAATGAAATACGCAGCAATCAGCGTATTTCATTTTAAATTAAACAATTTCAATTCATTCAAAAGCCAGCTTTTGAATGAATTTTATTGTTTAGCAGACATTAGCCGGTAAGAAACCGTCAGCTTTTATGCTGTACTTCTTCTTTCTGACCTTTTAGTATTATAAAATACAGGATAAATCCGATTATCATTGAAATTGTATCACTAAGAGGCTGCGAAAAAACAAGACCGTATTTTCCCATAACGCTGTTCATAACTATCAGCAGCGGAATAAGAAGAACTGCCTGACGGAAAACCGACAGGAACATCGACTGCTTCCATTTGCCCATTGCCTGAAAAATACTGTTGAGCATCATTACCATGCACATACCCGGCGCACATACAATCCAGCGCTTTACAAAGTCTACACCAAGAGCAACCGTCTGCTGCTCGTCTATAAATATGCTGATTATTGTATTCGGGAAAAGCTCCACAATACCAACACAGAATACTGCATAAATAATCAGAATCGCAAATGACACCTTGCACACTGCCTTTGTTCTGTTATGGTTGCCGGCCGCATAGTTATAACCGATAAGCGGCATAATCCCCTGCGTCAAGCCTACACTTATCTGAATAGCAATAGAACCAACCTTCTGTACAATTCCGAAAGCTGCTACGTTTATATCACCATATGGTGACATATAATGTGTAAGTACAATGTTTCCCGCACTTCCAAGAAGTATAACAAGTGCTGCCGGAAATCCAACAAGAATAACCTCTGAAATAATTTTTCTGCTCAGACTTATATGCTTAGGCTTTAAAGAAACAACTGTCTTTTCCCTGTTTTTGTAAATCACAACAAAGAAATATATCATACCGATAAAATTGGAAATCGCCGTTGCAACAGCGGCACCGGTTATTCCCATATCAAGAACCAACACAAGGACGGGGTCTAAGAGAATATTAATTACGCCGCCAAGTGCTGTGCCTATACTCGCCTGCTTTGAATTTCCCTCTGCACGTATAAGATGCCCCATAACAAGATTCATTACTGTTGGAACACCGCCGATTACAACTGTCCAGATAAGATACGACTTTGTATAGGCATATGTATCAGGGCTTGCACCAACAACTGTCAGCACCGGCTTCATAAACACTAAAAGTGCCGCAGAGTATATAACTGTAACAACTATTGCACCATAAAATCCAAAGGCAGAAGCTTTTTTTGCCTGCTCCGGCTTATTCATGCCAAGAGAACGTGATATAAGACTGTTTGCACCGATTCCCATGAGATTTGCTACCGCTACAAGCAGCATAAAAATCGGAAAGCTCAGAGTAAGTGCCGCTATCTGATTCGGGTCGTTGGTTTGTCCTACAAAAAAGGTATCCGCTAAATTATATATCAGCGTTACCATCTGGCTAAGTACTGTCGGCACTGCAAACTTTGCAATGGATTTAAGTATCGGCGCCGATTCAAAGTATTCCTTTTCCAATATTTTTTCACTATCCTTTACTATTCTTTATACTCAAAGCTTAATATATCACAATTTCCCATACCAAAATCAGCGTATTCTTCATTTGTCATATCATGAAAATAAGATTTGATAACTCGTGAAATACCATTATGCGCAACAAGAAGATATACCTTGTCATCATTTTTCAGTTCATCAAGAAGATTGTACACACGCTGCGCAAGCCTGAGCATTGATTCACCGCCGTCATAGCTGTTGATAAAGCATGCTTTTGCTTTTTTAAATTCATCACCATTTCGGGCTGTAGCTTCATATTTTCCAAAGCATTGCTCCTTCAGACGCAATTCTTCCCTTGCCGGAATGCCTGTAATTCCGGCAATATGCTTTGCTGTATCCGCTGCACGTATAAGCGGTGAATATAAAATCTCATCAATTTTTATTCCTTGCTCAAGTATTCTTCTGCCAAGTTCTTTTGCCTGTTCATGACCCTTTTGCGTAAGCTCTATATCTGTTGTGCCACAGATTTTATTTTCTACATTCCATACTGTCTGCCCATGTCTTGTAAAAAATATATTCTTCATTTTCTACACTCCCATTTTTCTTTTTACAAGTCTTATGTCCATACCAACAAACTCAAGACTTTCATATCCGGCAAAAAGCCTTGAAACAATTCTTTCGTCATATTTCTCCAGCATTTGCTCATGATTTAAATTTGTATTGATTATTGTCGGAAGCCCTTTGTTGATACGTGTATTTATTATATTATATATGGTCGGAGTGAAAAACGGATTATTGTATTCCACGCCAAGGTCATCAAGTATAAGAAGGTCAACCTCAAACAGATATGAAAGAGTATCATCTTCACCGCTTTTATTTGAAAAATGCTCATTCTTTATCCTGTCAAGAAAATTCGGCGTTGAATCATATAGTACAGAGTAACCCTTATTCAAAACCTCCTTTGCAATTGCAAGCGACAAATGTGTTTTGCCAAGTCCCGTATGTCCGAACATCAGAATACTGCCTGATGACCTGCTGAAATTTTCGGCATACTCCCTGCAGCGCATAAAAATTTTCCTCATTGTCTCACGTATCTTCTGAGTTTCCTCCGTATCCTTTCCATGATAGAAATTAATATCAAAGTTCTCAAATTCGCTGAGGGTTAATCTTGCGCTTTTATTCATATCCGCAACAGTCATTGATATAACAAGATTTTTAAGACATGAACACATTGCATCATTTACAAATCCGGTGTCAGAGCATTTTTCACACGAAAACTTCTCCACAAGATAATCCTGCGGATAGCCATTCTGAACAAGTATGGATTTTATCATCTGCTGTGCCTGAAGGTTCTTTTTCTTCAGCTCCTCTATACGCTCTCTGGTATTTTTACCGCTTTGAATTATTGTAATAATCTGCTTTCCGGTTTGCGCAAGCTGTGAATTAATTTCGATTATTTCAGGCAGCTTTTTCTCAATTTCCTGAAAATGCATGTTTTGTTCAAGTCTTGCCATGTTCCGTCTGTTCTTTATTTCTGCCAGTGCTTTGCTGTAGATTTCCTTCTTATACATCATAATCAATCTCCAAAATTATTTACAAGGGACTTATAATCATTAAGGTCAAATGAATATTCTTTTTTCTGTTCAGAATTGTCATTCTTTTTAAATCCATCAATCTGCGACTTTGTAGATAAACCCTGTTCATGCCAGTTTTCAAGGATTTTATTCATATACGGAAAATTAAGCTTATCAATAGACTCAATGGTTTTTTCATATGCATACTCTATAAGTTCAAAGCTGTATCCCTTTGCTCTCCATTCATCTATAAAAGTCTGCTGCTTTGAAGTAGGCTTACGGTTCATCGAAAAAATCTTCATTATCCTGTTATTATATCCCTGACTTTCTTCAAGCCGCTTTATCTCTGACTGTGCCTTGTCAAAGGTATTGATTTCACGTTCTGTCCAGTCTGCCGCAACTGTTTCTATGTACTTTATACTTCCCTTTTCTGTTGAAATGCAAAATGTTACAAGCATTAAAATAACATCTGTGGAAAGCCCGAGATAATCATGAATCCATATAAGTCCCCTTTGCTCACTGTGTGTAAGAGGTCTTGCAAATGCCTGCTCCGACATAGTGAAAAGGCATTTCATATCCTCTGAAGCTTCCACTCTTTGTGCAATTTCAGAGGGATTTATATTATAGTCAGCTCTTTCCTGAATTACTGCCTTTTTCTTAGGAACAGGTGACGGCGCAGGCTCAGAAGTGTTTACCGTACTGTTGCCCGCAGCCGTCAAATCAACAGTGGCAGACTTTGGAAAAATATTTGCATTTTCCCAGAAAACAAAAGCCTCCTCAACCTGATTTTCAGTTATATTGAGTGCAGCTGCAATTGACGCTGATTTAATGCTTTGATTGGCATTTCTAAGCATATAAAGCAGAACCTTTATGCTCGCCTCATTTGCAAGCTTTATATAATTGTCAACAACGGAATTGGGCACTGCAAAAATACCGCCTAAAATTCCTGCATTGAGAAAATGTTCCATTATTTACCTCACATCACTCTATATTTGAGCAGCCTTCCTCAATTCCTCCGCAGCACTCTTTAAGATAAGCTCACTGGGATTTTCACCACCCATAATCCTTGCAATTTCATTTATTCTTCCTTTATCATCGAGAAGTGTAACACTTGTGGAAGTTCTGTCATTCTTTGTTTTTTTCTCAATCAAAAGATGTGTATCAGCCATAACAGCAAGCTGGGAAAGGTGTGTTACACACAAAACCTGCCTGATTTTACTGATATGTCTGATTTTTATGCCGATTTTCTGTGCAGCTCTGCCACTGACCCCTGTATCTATTTCGTCAAATATCATGGTAGGCACAGAATCCTTATCAGCAATTACGCTCTTTAAGGCAAGCATAATTCTTGATAATTCACCGCCTGATGCAATTTTCGCAATCGGCTTGGCAGCTTCCCCCTTATTTGAGGAAATCAGAAATTCAATCTTGTCCATGCCGTTTACAGTAAGCTTTCCTGTTTCATGACTTACCTCAAGCACCACATCGGGCATGTCCAGAAATTTCAGTTCATCCGTAACCTGCTTTACAAACATTTCAGCAGTGTTTTTTCTGTGTAAAGACAGCTTTTTTGCTTTATCGGTCACTTCATGCAAAAGCTTATCCTTTTCCTCGCAAAGTTTTTTCAGGTCATCATCTGAAAAATCAAGTGTCTCAAGCTCCGATGCACTTTCTCTGTAAAGCTTTAAAAGTCCCGGATAATCGCAGTTGTATTTTCTCTGGAGTGAATTGAGAAAACTGTATTTTGAACATACATACTCTATTCTCTCCTCATCAATATCAAAGCTGTCATATACGCCCGAAATTTCATCCGAAATATCAGAAAGCTCAATCTTTACGGCTGAAATCCGTTCATAAAGACTGTTTATTTCCTCCGAGCATCCGGAAATATCGGAAAGCTCCGATTCGGATTTTGAAAGCATATCAAGGACACTTGTGTCGTTTTCATTGTTTAAGATGTTCCCCACTGCGGAAAGTGCATTCAGAATACTGTCCATATTCTTTATCTGCTTATACTCATTTTCAAGGCTTTCATATTCCTCTGCCGTCAAATCAAGATTTTTCAAATCGTCTATACGTGATTTCAGAAGTATAATTCTTTCCCTTGCTTCAAGCCTTGCTTTTTTTGCATTGCCGATTTTCTTAGCAAGTGCCTGAAGTCTTTTAAAATCATTTTTATAATCTTCAATAAGACCTTCTGAATTTCCAAAGCCGTCAAGTACATTTATATGCTGCTCCGGAGAAAGAAGTATCTGATTGTCATGCTGACCATGGATGGTGACGAGCAGTTCTCCTATTTCTTTCAGTGTCGAAACAGAAGCGGTACGTGAATTGATTCTTGCACTGTTTTTACCATCCGAGTTAATTTCACGGGTAATTGTAATTTCATCATTATCGTAGGAAATGCCAAGCTCATCAAGTCTCGCCTTCGCTTCAGTACCAAGGTCGGAAAAAAGAGCGGTAATAACCGCTTTTTTGCATCCGTTTCTGACAATGTCTCTTGTAACTCTCTGACCTAAAACGGCATTTATTCCATTAATCAGAATCGACTTTCCTGCCCCCGTCTCACCTGTAAAAACATTAAAGGTTTCTGAAAACGGGATAACTGCTTTTTCAATTACAGCTAAATTTTCAATATAAAGTTCTTTAAGCATTTTTACCCCCAGATCATTTCCTTAAAGTTTTTTACAAGAAGCCTTGCATCATTTTCGGTTCTCATTAACACGAATATTGTATCATCTCCTGCAATTGTACCGACTATATTCTTATATTCCATAGAATCAAGCGATGCACACGCCGCCTGTGCCATGCCGTTATGGCATTTAAGAACGACTGTATTTATTGCATAATCAACGCTTACTACCGAATCAACAAAGAAATTCTGCTTTAAATTTTCTTCCGGCGCTTCATAACGGTAAACACCATGTGCCCCCGCTTTTTTTACAAGCCGGAGTTCCTTTATATCTCTTGATACTGTTGCCTGTGTCACCTTAAACCCATATTCAAGCAAAAGATTTTGCAGCATTTCCTGTGTTTCAACATCATGAAGCTTTATTATGTCAAGAATCTTGTACTGTCTTTTGTTTTTCATAGTTTTAAGGTACTCCTTTGCTTTTATTTTATAGGATGCATAAGCTTTCGGTTAAGCGAATTATAAAATGTATTTCCTTTAATATCAATGATTTCTATTTTATGTTCAGATGAGGTTATGTGCACGCTTGAACCGCAGGACAGTGCCAGTGGCTCTCCGCCATCAACACTCACATATATTTCCGGATTTCTTTCAGATGAATTTTCAAAGGTAATTTTCTTATCGGGAGAAAAAATCATCGGTCTTGCAAACAGGGAATGGGGACATATAAGCGTCATTTCAATACATCTCATCTCCGGCTCTATAATAGGGCCTCCGGCAGAAAGTGAGTATGCGGTTGAACCGGTTGGCGTGCTGAAAACAGCACCGTCAGCACGATAGGAACCGATAACCCTCCCGTCAATACTTACATCAAAATCGCATATACTCGCATAAAAGGAGGATACACAAATATCGTTAAGTGCTTCAAATGTACGGACAGAATTTCCGTCAGATATTTCAGCTTTAAGCATCATTCTTTCGCTTACTGTATAGCTTCCGTTTTTCAGACAGCTAATCCTCTCAAGCTGGTCATATTCAAGTGCTGACATGAATCCGAGCCTTCCGGTATTAATTCCGAGCAGCTTGGTGTCAAAACCGACAATGTGCTTGGCACATTTTAAAATCGTACCATCGCCCCCTATTGCAACAGCAAAATCAGCTTCTGCTGCAATATCATCAAACAGCCCGTATTTGACAGACTGCTTGTCTGCAAATTCGTTTTTAAAGCTGTTATCAACAAAAATTTCAATATCCTTTTCAAGAATATCACAAAGACTCCTGGCACATTCCAGCGCATTGTTTTTCTGAAAATTCGGATATATTACCGCCTTCATTGTTTTCCTCCGTTTTTGAAATACTTAAATGCATCACTTACAATACTTTTCAAATCAGCAGAAAATGCAGACATTCCCTTTTTCATCAAAAGAAGATATTCGATGTTTCCACTTCCGCCCTGTACAGGAGAGTAATCAATATCTGTAATTTTAAAGCCTGTCTGAAATGCAAATCCGATAATATCCGCGAGCACCTTCTCATGAACCTTCGGTGATTTTACTATTCCGTTTTTACCAATATTGCTTTTGCCTGCCTCAAACTGCGGTTTAATAAGTACCACCATACTGCCGTTATCATCAAGAAGCTCGTAAGCCTTTGAAAGAATAAGCTTTAAGGATATGAATGAAACATCAATTGAAATAAAATCAATTCTTCTTTCAAAATCAGCCTTTGATACATTGCGTATATCGGTTTTCTCCATGTTGCATACTCTATTATCTTCACAAAGCTTCTTTGCAAGCTGACCGCTTCCCACATCAACAGCATAAACAAACTCTGCACCCCTTTGAAGCATACAGTCTGTAAACCCGCCTGTTGAAGCGCCTATATCCATACAGGTTCTGCCGGAAAACGAAAGCTTATGCTTATCCGCAATTTTTTCAAGCTTTAAGCCTCCACGTCCCACAAAACCCAGAATATCATCAGAAAGCTCTATTATGTCCTCCGGAGAAATATCAGCAGACGGCTTTGTACAGACTCTGCCGTTTACCGATACCTTCCCCTCAAGTACAGCTTCTTTTGCCTTCTGACGGCTCTGAAAAAGCTGTCTGTTTACAAGTTCAACATCAATTCTCATCGCTTTGCTCCGAAATCTCTTTTACAAATTTCACCATTGAAGAAGTATCAAGCCCAAGCTTTTGAAGTATACTTGCAACTGATGCCTGCTTGACATACTCTGTTATTCCCTTTGTATAGTATTTTCCGCCAAAGCCCTTGTCATAAATACGGTTGCCGAAATGCTCTGCAACACCGCCCTTGAGAAAGCCTTCCTCGAAAAATACGATTTTTTTATATTTTGCGGTTTTTTCAAACACCGCTTCATTTACAGGAATAATCCTTGTAAGCTTTAGCATATCGCACTTTATACCGCAGTCATTTAACTGATTTACCGCTTTGTAAAGCTCATCATAAATCCTGCCGTAGGTTACAAGAAGAATATCAGCCCCGTCCTTTTCAGTAAAAGTATAATCGGTATTAAGCTGCGACTTGTCAAATTCCGTACTGTCATTACCTCTTGGATATCTGACGCAAGCAAGCCCGTCACAGTCGTAAATTGCAGCTTTCATACACATTTTAAGCTCATCATAGCAGGACGGAGAATATACAACTGTATTGGGAACAGGCAAAAGTATGGAGACATCGAAAACACCGTGATGCGTTTCGCCGTCCTCACCAACAACCCCTGCACGGTCAATTCCCAGAACAATATGATTTTTGCCGATTGATACATCATGTATAAGCTGGTCAACTGCTCTCTGAAGAAAGGTTGAATAAACAGCAAAAACAGGTATTTTTCCCATTGAAGCAAGACCTGCCGAAAAGGTTACAGCATGCTGCTCGGCAATACCCACATCAAAAAATCTGTCCTTAAATTCAGTGGCAAAATACTGAAGTCCGGTACCGTATTTCATGGCGGCAGTCACTGCACATATGTTTTCATCTTCCGAAGCAAGTCTTACAAGCTCTCTGCCGAAACAGGTTGAATAGCAGTCACTTGAGGAAACCTCCGGGTTACCGGTCATAATATCAAATTTTGAAATACCGTGAAATTCTCCCGGATTTTTTTCAGCCGGTTCATAGCCCTTACCCTTGACTGTATTGACATGTACAACAACAGGTCTTTTATAGCTTCTGGCTGTATAAAGAACCTCCTCAAGCTCCGAAAGATTATGACCATCAACAGGCCCGAGATAAATAAATCCCAAATCTTCAAAAATAGTGGTATTGTAATTTTTTCTGTAAACAGTACTCTTTACCGTGTTTTTTGAGCCTTTCAGAATTTTAGCAACGGGTTTTCCCACAACCGGAGTTTTTACAAGAACTTTTTCAACAGCCTGCTTTGTTTTAAGGTACTTGCGTGTATTTCTCACACTCATAAGATATTTTGCAAGAGAACCAACATTTCTGGAAATTGACATGTCATTATGATTTACAATAATAACAAGATTTGTATTTGTTTTACCTGCATTATTAAGTGCTTCATAAATTTCACCGCCGGTAAGCGCCCCGTCACCTGTAACGGCAACAGCGTAGTTCTCACTGCCGCAAAGCTTCATAGCCTGCGCCATGCCATATGCAGCTGAAATTGAAACACTGCTGTGTCCGCTTATAAAAGCGTCATGCTCTGATTCGTCAGGCTTGGTAAATCCCGAAATCCCGTTTTCAGTTCTTATGCTGTCAAATCTCTCATAACGGCCTGTTAAAATCTTATGCGTGTAGGACTGATGTCCTACATCCCACACTATCCTGTCATCCGGTGAATCAAATACCCTGTGAATAGCCATTGTAAGCTCAACAACGCCAAGATTTGACGCTAAATGTCCGCCATTTTTCGACACTGTTTTTATAAGGGTACTCCTTATTTCACGACATAACACTTCGCACTGCTGAATATTCAGCTCCTTTAAATCCTGCGGCAGATTTAAATAACGAAGCTTTAGTCTTTTACGTTTTTTTACTTCCATATTATTCCTTAATAATCTCTTTCAAGAAGATATTTTGTAAGTCCTTTTAAAAATTCATTGTTGTCAAAGCCATTTAGTATCTCAAGTGCCTTTTCAGTAAGCTTCTGCGCCTCATTTCGGGCACTTTCAATTCCGAAAAGGGTTACAAATGTAGTTTTATTTTCAGCACTGTCACTGCCGGTAGGCTTTCCAAGCTTTGCTTCGTCAGCCGTAACATCAAGTATATCATCGATAATCTGAAATGCAAGTCCGAGACAGTGAGCATACTCTTTTGCAGCTTCAATCTGCTTTTCATCTGCGCCAGCTGTTATACATCCCATGACGCAGGCTGTTTTAATAAGCATTCCTGTTTTAAGGGCATACATCCGGCGAAGATTTGCCTCGTCCACATTGTCACGTTCTTCATTTTCCATGTCAATAATCTGACCGCCTATCATCCCCTGTGCACCGCTTGAAAATGAAAGCTCCGAAATAAGCTTTACCTTGACCTCAGCTGAAAGTTCTTTGTCATCTGCAATTATCTGGAAAGGTCTGATAGCAAGTGCATCACCTGCAAGTACTGCACATGCCTCGCCGAACTTTTTGTGACAGGAAGGCTTTCCTCGTCTTAAATCATCATCATCCATACAAGGAAGGTCATCATGTATAAGCGAAAAGGTATGAATCATTTCAAGGGCACATGCAGGCGCAGCAGCATTTTTTTCATCGCCGCCGCAGATTTTACAAAACGCCTGAACAAGAACAGGACGTATTCTTTTCCCACCTGCTTCAAGCGAATAATCCATAGCCTCTGCTACTGTATCGGCAAGTCCGAGATTATTCTGCAGACTGTATTCTTTAAGCCAGCTTTCTGTATTTGATGCATATTCATACAACTTATCTTTTAATTGTTTTTCCATAAGCGTTCTCCGTTAATTATAAATGTCAGTTTTCTGTAATTTTAAGCTTTGCCGAGTCAAGCTCCTTTTTACATTTTTCAGAAAAGTCAAGTCCCTTTTCGTAAAGCTCAACTGCTTTTTCAAGAGGCAGTTCCCCTTTTTCAAGCTCTGATACAATTTTTGAAAGTTCTGCCAGATTTTCTTCAAAAGTCATTTTACTGTTCCTCCCCGTCAGACAGGATTTTTGCTCTGACAACACCGTCAGACATCTTTATTTCAATATAATCTCCTGCACTTAGCTCTGAAGATTTTGTAATAACATTTCCATCACGATAAACCAGCGAATATCCACGTTCAAGAACCTTTACAGGACTTAGCGCCTCCATTTTAGAAGCTGCGGAAATACAGCTGCTGTTTTTTTCGGAAATAATTCTTGCATACGCAGATTTTAACGCCCTTGTAAGATTATCAAGTTTCTGAATATCAGCGTCCATTTTTTGCTTTGGCGAAAAACGCAGCAGTCTGTCATTAAGCCTGTCAAGCCTTAACGCATAGGCTTCATAAACAGCCATCACGCAGCTTTTAAGCTTTTCGTCATAATACCGGAGATTTCCCTCAAGCTGTTCCTTTGAAACAGAAACCATTTCTGCCGCTGCTGACGGAGTAGGTACCCGAAGGTCAGCTGCCATATCGGCAATAGTGTAATCCGTTTCATGCCCCACAGCAGAAATAACCGGCACACTGCTGTTGAATATTGCGTAAGCTACAACTTCTGTATTGAAGGCAGACAAATCCTCAAGAGAACCGCCGCCTCTTGCAAGAATTATTACATCACAATCAAGCTTTCCCGCCTTCACGAGTGCACTGCTGATTGATTCCGGAGCATTTTCTCCCTGAACAAGTGCCGGAACTATTGCAAGCTCTGCTATCGGATAACGTCTTGAAAGGATATTGATAATATCCTGAAGCGCTGCTCCCGTACGTGAGGTTACAACACCGATTTTTGACGGCAGCTGCGGAATGGGACGTTTTGCAGCTTCATCAAAGACCCCTGCGGCAGCAAGCTTTTTCTTCAGCTGTTCATTCGCCACATGAACTTCTCCGGCGCCATCGGGAATAATATCGGTAACATAAACCTGATAAACGCCGTCTCTTTCAAATACGGAAACAGTTCCCATAACAATAACATTCATACCGCTTTCAGGCATAAATTTCAGTCTTGAAGCACTGCTTTTGAACATTACCGCTTTTACAGCGCTTTCCTTGTCCTTTAGTGTAAAATACAGATGTCCCGACCTATGGGCAGTAAAATTTGAAATTTCACCACGAATCATAACGCCGCAAAGCTTTTTATCCTCCTTGAATTTAAAAGCAAGATATCTGTTTATCTGTGAAACTGAAAGTATCAGCATTATTTCATTACATTCCTTCTGTATTTTTCAGCAGCAATAAGGGCAACCCCTGCTGCATTATCGCAGGAAAAATCAGGCTCTGCAAAGTAAGCATCCGGATATTTTTCAAGCATACTCCGGATATACCTGTTTGACATAACTCCACCTGCATATACAACCGGAAGCTCTCCGAGTTGTTCAATTGCTGCGGTGGTCATGGCAGTGAGCGTCCTGCCTATAAAATCAAGACAATATTTTGAAATATCCTCCCTGCTTTCACCGTCCTGATACATTTTCCTGCATTTGTTTTCAAGCCCTGACAAACAGCAGTCATTTCCTTTAAGCTTTATATTAATTTTAAATTTCCTGTCGGACTTATCTGCAAGCTTTTCAAGCTCCTTCCCACATGGAAAGTCAAGCCCGAGCATAACGCCGATTCTGTCAACTGCCTGTCCTGCCTTCAGGTCAAGAGAACCGGAAAAATTCTGAACATTCAGTATTTCCTCATCATCCGGAGTGCACAAAAGACAGTCGGTAGTACCTCCGCTGACATGAAAGGCAATAAATTTCCTGTCAAACAAGTCAGTCCGGCCGCATGAATAGAGCGCAGCTGCAATATGCCCTGCCTGATGGGAGGTATAGTAAAGATTTGCACCGCATGTATATGTAATAATCTCCGCAGCTGTTTTACCGGTAAGAAAGCACGGCATATAAGAGCCTTCAATATTTCTCGGTCTGGCAGAAACACCCACAGCACGGATATCACCTGTATTTAAAAGAAGCTCCTTTAAAACATCACCCAGCTGATTTGTATGATGAAAAACAGCATCACTCTGGCGCAGTCCGCACTCACCTTTTTTTACAGGTAAAAGTTTTTTATTCTGTCTTATTTCATTTTTTTCATATGAATAAATCGCTGCCGAGGTTGTATAGTTGCTTGTATCTATTCCAAGAAAATCAGGCATTGAGCATCGGCTCCTGATTCAAGGATTTAGCAAATGTACTCAAAACCCCATTTACAAAGCGTGTATCTTCCTTATAGGAATACGCCTCAGATAAAAGTACTGCTTCGCTGATTGCCGCATTAAGCGGTGTTTTATCATCATACATAATTTCATAAATTGCAATTCTTAGTATTGCAATATTAATTTTTGGAATTCTTGAAATTGCCCTTGTTGTACTAAGGGAAGAAATTTTTGCATCAAGCTCGTCTGCTTTTGAAAGTACGCCTTCAACAAGGGTTTTTACCTCATCGCAAACCATGATTTCATCAATTTCCGCAGCAATTTCATAAAGCTCCTCAATAGGGTCATCACGAAGCAGTTTTTCATAAATAAGTTTGAAAGAGTAATCTCTTATCTCTCTTCTTGTCATATAGACCTCCGTTTTTATTCCTGTATTTTTTATTCCACAATAAGTATATAATGATTAAATAATCGACATTACTTTTACATTAACCTTTGAAACCATAACACCTGTCATATCCTGAACGCAGGATTTAATTTTTTTCTGTATAGCTTCTGCGCATGTCTGCACCTTACTTCCGAATGCCAGCGATACAAAGGCAGTTATTTCCGCAGCTCCGTTATTGAAAACAACAGATACAGACATATTCTTTCCGAAATCAAGAGGACCTGATATTCTGTATTCGGCGGCTCCTTGTGTTTCTCTTATTACATTTGCTGCAATATCAACAATTACATTTTCCGAAACCTTTAATGCACCCGTACATTTCTGTGTATAAATTTCCATATCCGATTACCTTTCATAAAATATCATTTTTCTGAAATTACGGCGGAAGAAGCTTCAGGCGACACCTCCGCCAGTTTATAGTATCATATAATATATTATACCACAAATTTCAGAATAAACAACAGTTTATTGCAAAAATCAAATATTTTAACTGTTATTTCACTTCAAATACTCTTATATTCTCAGCCGGAACACTCACTTCTCCCAGAATAATGTCCTTTATCGCTGCTGCCTGTGCCTTATCAAGACCTTCTGTTTTTACAACAACCTTTGCGCTTTCACCGTCAAGATAAACCACACAATCCTCTATTCCCTGCGCCTTTATAAGAGTTTCGATTTCTCCTTCACTTTCGATAAGCTTTGATACTTCAACAGCATCCAGAGCATTTGTAACCATTTCATCCTCTGTAATATCGCCGCCGCCCATTATCGTCTGAAGGGTCTGAACAGCCTCATCACGGTTATTCATTTTTTCAAGTCTTGCCTGTGCAAAATAATCAGCTGTTGCATCACCGTTTACAAATTCGCTTTCCCCGTATTTTGCTGCATCGGCATCTTCTGCTGTTTCTTCGGTCTGATTTTCTTCAGTTTCCATAACAGAAACCTCTGCATTTGCCGTGGCTGCTTTATCAACCTCTATATCGCTTTTTGTAAGTGAATAATTCACATACACCGCAACACCCAGCATAAGTGTCATACAGGTCAGAATTATCTGTTTTTTTCCAATAATAAATGATGGTTTTTTCATAAGTTTGTCTCCTTTTAATTTTTATTTTACGCAAAGTACCGGATGCCTGCCTGCTTCGGATATATCCGAAGCGGTACAGGGGCTGATTATTATGTAATTTTCAGATTATATTTGAACAAGCCCCTGTACCATGGCAACTCTTACGAGTTGCCGCAGGCATCCTTCATTCAAGCTTCGTCACATAAATCTGTGATGATGAAATGTTAAATGCCGCCGATATGCTGCTGTAAACCCTTTCCTTTACTATATTGCTGTCCCCTCCTTCGCATATTATTACAACTCCGCTTATTTCAGGACTTACAACCTTCTTCAGCAACGCCTGCTTGTCACTGCCGGAACCTATCAGCACATACTCGTTTTCTGTCGAAAAATCCTTTTCACCGTTTTTGATTTTTTCTTCCTGTGCATATATGTATTCCTCCGTTCCGCTGACTGTAACCATCACCTCCGCTTTTCCAACCCCTTCAATTTTTCCGAGAGTTTTCTCAAGTCGCTTTTCCATGTCCTGTGCATAGGTATCATATGAAGATGAATAATTACTTTTAATATCTTCATTTTCCAAAGGTTCATCACTTCCGATAAACTCTGATAGAAATATCAGCAGCATTCCGAGAATACCCACAAATATTATAATTTTCACCTTTCCGCCCTTTATAAACTCTGCTATGCGATCCGATATTTTATTCAATCATATTCACCTCTGCACCTCTAAAATTTTCTTCTATTATCCTTCCGGCTCTTTCAAAATCATCCCCTTTATAATAAATCCTATTAATATCTATGCTGCCATCTTCTGCAATATTAATGTCTGCCGAAACTTTTTCATAAGAAATATTTGTTTTATCAAGCAAGTCACCTATTATTTCATTTATCCGTACCTCTATCTCTGATTTCACAGCCAGCTGTGCATTGCTTTCAATTTCAGAGTACTCCTGTGAATAATCTCCGCCGCTGTAATCCGGCAGTTCAAAATCAATTCCGGTTTTTACAGCCGCTGTGATAATTCCTGAAGTAAAAACAAGCGAAAAAATCAGATTTAGCTGCCTGCTGAATTTTTCTCCTGATTTTATATTTCCGGCAATTGTTATTGCTATACTCAGCACACACGCTGTCACTATAATACCTTTCATAAACTCCATTGCTTTTTCCTCACGAAATATCCGTACATACGCTCATAACAACACCTGTAGACACAATAAACATAAGCATAAAGCATATAAGTATTCCAAAAGCCGCTGACAAAATCGAATTTATATTTTTAAAAAGTCCTGTCAGCTTTTTTGTTCCGAATATTTCCGAAACTGTTTCAAGAATAAAAAAAGTCACCTTACACACAACAGTCTGTACCAGCGACGGCAAAAGCATTACGGCAAGTGCCGCTATCCCTATTCCACCGACTCCGTTTTTTAAAAGGAGTATACTCCCCCTGACTGTCGAATACGCATCTGATGCTGCCGAGCCAACAAGAGGAATACTGTTTGACAATACATATTTTGCAGCCTTTACAGCAACCGAATCTGCCGAAGCCCCTACAATACTCTGTACCGAAAGAATTCCTGTAAATATAGTCATTACAAGTCCAAGACCCCATGTAACAATTTTTTTCACTCCGTTTATTATTCCGCTAAGGTTTACCGCATCACAGCAGCTGTCAACTATTGCGGTGCTAAGACACATGCTAAGCATGGGCAGAAAAAAATTTTCCGCAGCAGATATAGCAAGATTTGAAAAGCCAAATACCGCAGCACTGTAGCCTGTTGCAGATGTAACATGTCCGCCTGCAGCCGCAATCCCCGAAAAAACCGGCACAAATCCAAGCATAAACTCCGCTCCCTCGGCAAGCGCCTGTGATACAACATCAATACATTCACATACCGGAACAAAAATAACCCCTACTGCAGCAAGAACACATATTATTTCAAGTATTCCTGACATTTCTCTGCTTTTTACGGTTTCTCCCATTCCCTCTGCAAGGGAAGTAAGTATAATAACAACTGCAACCGACAAAAATAGCTTTACCGGTGCATAAAGCTTGTCTGTTACCGTTTCCTTAATTATATCCCATATTTTTGACGGGGTAAGTGAAAGTATGCTTTTCGGGTCACTGAAGGAAACACCATTGTCTTCAAGAATATCACCTGAATAAAGCTCCGGTGCACCGCTTGATTGATAAAAATCATCATTGCTATATTCCTGTGCCGATACACTGAAAGAACATGAAAAAAACAAAATAATAATAAGTATAAACTTTTTCATTCCATAATCACCATTACATTTTCAATCAGGCTTTCAAAAAGAGGCAGTGAAATTATAACAAGCTGAATCTTCCCGAATATCTCCACTGCTGACGCTATCGCATTTTCGCCGCAGTCACGGCAAATATCTGCCGAAAACTGTGTCAGATAACATATACCGAGCGACTTGAAAATTATTTTCAGATAATCCGTATCAATCTCTGCTCTGGATATAAGCTCATCCACTTTTCCGAAAATAATCGGAACATCCGAAAGCATAAGTATAAAAACAAATACACATACACCAATAACCGCCATTATCGCCTGCTCCTTTGCATGGCGTTCGGTTATCTTGCATATAAGTGATACACAGATGCATATTCCGCATACGGATACAAGCGCTGTCACCATAAGCCAAATACCGTTTTTACAGTGTCAAAAAGGTCACTGATGCTGTCTATAACCATCATCAGAACTACAATAAGACCTGCAAGAGTTGTCATCATAGCCTGTTCTTCTCTTTCTGCACGTTTGAGAACAAGATTTAAAACCGCAACAATTATCCCTATTCCGGCTATTTTGAAAATAAGATCAACTTCCATAAGGCATCTCCTATATTATTAGAATTCCTATCATTGCGCCTGATGCAATTCCCAATGAGCGATACATTTTTCCTTTAATTCTGTACCTTTCGCCCTCCTCCTGCGCCATTTTGTCAAGCCTTGAAATGTAAAACTCAAGCGTAGAAAGCTGCCCCTCCTTATCGGTTGTCCCAAGAGCTGCTCCAATCTCTAAAAGCAGCTTTTTTTCTTCAGCGCTAAGCTTACTGTCATGTTTTACAGCTCCTTCCCACGCCTGTGGAAAGGAACGCAATTCACTGCATTTTTGTGACAAAAACGATACATAATCCAGCTGATTGAAATCCCCGCTTTCAAAAAGTCGCCTGGCTATTTCGTGCAAAGTCAGCGAATTCCAACGTATCAGTTCATATATCTGTACAAGCATTTTCCGTTCGGTTAATAACCGTTCCTTTTTATGCTTTATATTTTCCGAAAAATAAATTCCCAAAGCTGCAGAAGTAAAAAAAATACATGCCACACCTAAAAATTTTACCATTTATTCTCCTCCGATTTTTCTGATTTCTTTTATTTGGCCAACCGAAAGACCACTGTCAAGCAATACTGCATATTCAAATATTCCATGACAAATAAGCTTTTTTATATGTTCTCTTTGTAATATTTCTTCAATTTTTCTGCCATGAACAGATGCCAAAAAACGTACTCCCGAATTCACACTGGCAAGTATTGCTTCGCAGTCTGATTTACCGCCGATTTCATCACATACAACAAGCTCCGGTGACATAACCCTTATTGCAGTTTCAATGCCGTTCTTCTTATCGTAACCGTTAAGCACGTCCGAAAAATCACCAATATTATTTTGCGGCACACCATGATAGCATGCTGCTATTTCGCCTCGTTCATCAATTATGCTTATACGATGCTTTTTTCCCAGAATACGGCAAATATCACGCAGCACAGTAGTTTTACCGCATAGCGGTACACCGGTGACAAGGACGCTTGTAAGCCCTTTTTCAAATAACTGACGGCATATTTTTTCTCCGCTTCCCTCAACCTCATTTGCAATTCTGAAATTAAGTCCGCTTATGTACTTCACTGTTTCGATTTTCTGTACTGTCCCAACAGCAGTTCCGCATATCCCGACTCTGTTTCCGCCCTCTGTTGTTATGTATCCAAGAGATATTTCCTTTTGGTAGCTGTGAACCGAATAATCACATACTGCACGAAAGCTTTCAGCAATGTCATCCAAGGTACAGATGATGCCAAGTGAAGCTGATGATGTAAGCGCACCGCTGGGAGTTACAAAAAGATTTTCTCCAAGCGATGTAACCGATACCGGACGGTTCACACGAAGTCTTATTTCATTTATGCTCTCGGCTGTTACATAAGGAATTTTTTTGAACATGCAGGAAATTTTCTGCGGAAGATAATTCAATATTTTTTTATAATTTTTTAAGCCGCTCATTTTTACACTCCTTTTTTACTGTTGTTCTAATTGTATTCAGCTGTATTTGAAATTAGAACTTTTTTCTTATATCCTACATAATTTATAAACGCATTGCAAATAAATACTTCTCCATATAATGTGAAAAGGCGGTCAGTGACCGCCTTTAAATAAAGATTGAATTTTCATAAGAAACAATTATTTATTATCATATGTTACCCACTGGTACTGTGCTGTAAGAGGTGTTTTACCGTCATACGCATTAAGCCAGTCGTCAACACCTGTTCCCGGCCATACATTCATCATAATTCTGCCGGCAGTTGAAGGGATATTGCTGTTTGCAGTATAAACTGCTTCTCCGTCAACATACCATGTTATATGGTCAGGCTGCCAGTCAAAGCCATATGTATGAAAACCTTCGGAAGCATCAAATCCAAGGTCATAGAAATACTCATGGTTACCAACTCCGTTTGTGTAATAATTGAACTGAACCTTTGTTGTATCCTTGCCAAGAATTTCTATATCAATTTCGTCCCATGGATTGTTGTCAGAAGGACCTGTGTAGGTAAAGAAAGATGAAACAACACCGTTGTTTTTAATTGCCTTCATTGAAGTTTCATAATATCCATAGCCATAGAAATCATTTGTTCTGTATTCAGCACCGGAATAGTTATACTGACCAGAAGTGTCCTTGTCAATAGTAAGATTTAATGCATTGTCCTTAAACACTGCATTGCTGCCTCTCCATACACAGTCAAAGCATGAACCGTTAGACCAGCCGTCAGATGCGTAGAATGCCGATGAAGAACCCTTTCTGAAATCGGCAAAAAGAGTTGCTGATTCGTTCGGACCAATTACAGTTTCATTGTTGTCATCATTGTTATCGTCATTGTTGTTGTTATTATTGTTATTGCTGCCGTTTCCCCCTGCAAGCTGATGCTTGAGTGAAACAACATCAAATATATTAAGTTTGCCATCTTCAAATACATCAGCATTCAAGCCCTGCTGTGCTGTAAGCTTTGACTTGTTTATAAGATATTCCTGTAAAAGCTTCACATCAAGATTATTAACTGTACCGTCAAGATTAACATCACCCGGAACTGTTTCTTCTTCGGCAGCTGCGGTTGGTTCAGTCAGTGACAGTAAATATGTAAGAGGTGAATTCCAGTAGATAGTAATTTCGTTTGTAGAATAGCTTTCCCAGTTATCGATATAGCATTTTGCCGCCGGAGAATTTATAAGATAAGCCTTAGCCGCATTGTCTTCAAGACTTGAGTTTACACCGCCTACAAGCATACCCTTCATCGGCTGATTTTTTACCATTGATGGTCTGTGATGCGGACACTGTGGTGAAACAGTACCGTATCCTGTAACATAACAAACACCATTAGGGTTATTACCTAACAGATAATTAAGATTTGATTCTGCTGCCGTAATATATTTCTCCTCACCGGTGAGCTGATAAGCAACACCTAAAATAATACCTGCATTTGCAACTGTCATATTGCTGCCCCAGTTAAACTTTGAAACCGAAACTCCGTATGAGCTGTTGTTTGCAGCTGTTGAATATGTTCCTGCGTAGCTCAGAATTGAATCCCTTGCCTTTGTATATGCACTTGAGCTTGTATTGATTCCGTCCATTGTAACAAGAGCAATAGCACCATAATGTCCCACAAGTGCCCAGTCAAGTCCTGATGAAGCATATGTTCTTTCAAGCTTTGTCAGATATTCTTCACCGCCTGTTGCACGGTACATCTGTGCAGTCGCCCAGTAACGTTCATCAGTATCGCTTTTATCGCCATACTCACCTGTTGTAATATCATCAGGGTTATCAAAAATCAGGTTCGGATTTGCTTCAAGGAAAGACCATGCTTTTTTAGCCGCATCGAGACACTTGTTTGCAAATGTACTGTCAATATCCTTGTAGAATTCATATGCCATAGCCATTGATGCACAGAAATCCGCTGTTGCAGTTGTTGAAACAGGAGTAACAATAAGCTGATTTGTTTCATTCTGCGGCATAACATATCCAGGGAAGTCCTCACATGTTACCTTATGATAAACGCCGCCTGATTCAGCCTGCATTTTAAGCATCCATTCAAGCTCGTATCTTACTTCGTCAAGAATATCAGGAACACCGTTTCCGCTTTCCGGAATGCCTATGCTGTCGCTGTAAAGTTCCGGATTTGTCTGATAAGCGTATAAAAGGTCTGCAATGGATTTTGCAGCTGGAACAATATATCTGCCGTAGTCACCTGCATCATGCCAGCCGCCGTTTACATCAATAGTCTGATTTGTACCGTAAATTACCGCCTTTGTATCGTGGCATGACGGATGTCCGAAGGTATCATCCTCAACGGCTGTACCGCATCTTTGCAGATAAAGCATTTTAACTGAATCATCAAGAAGATTATCATAAATGTTGTCACCTATTTTGAATTGATAGGAATCATCAAGGTTACCGCATTTAATATAATAATTGCCTTCCTCTGTTACTGATGAAAAATCACCGAACCAGTTTGTTTCATTTGCACTTGAATTGGATTTTTCACCATAAAGCTCGCCAGTATATACAGTTTTGTCAGTATCGGCATTTACAACTGAAAATTCCTTTTCACCATTTATATTACGGAAAACGGCAATTTTTTTACTGTCTTTTTTATAGCCTATCTGATTTGTAATAATCGGTGCTTCATACGGAAGCATCTGAGAATAATCAACATTACTGTCATCAACAAGCTCAAGCACAACATTATCAAGATAGATAGTATGTGAACCCGGATCCTCACCCTCATAAAATCCACAGTTGAAAGCAAGCTTTGCCATAATATCGGTTTCCTGCTTCATTGTAAATGTATAATCAACTGTCTGCGGCTGTGATGTAAGATCCAATGACTTCCATGTATATGTCTGATAAGTTCCTCCGTTTTCCTGAATCATTGCCTCAACGGTTCTGTTGGAAGTCGATGAGATTTCATAGCTTAAACGATAAACACCGTTCTGATAAAGAGGTACAATATCATATCCGAACTGAACCGAATAGTTAAGTGTACCCACGCTTGTAATATTCATTGCAAGCTTTCCGTTCTGAGTTGTTAAAGTATAAGCCCCTCCGCTCTGCTTAAAAGAACTCCAGCCGCTAAGTCCGCTGTCAAATGTGGAGTTACTGATAATGTTTGACGCCGCACCGACATCAGCAGGCATAACCGTCATTCCGGCCGACAAAACCACACATGCAGTAAGCGCCGCAACGCATTTTTTAAGATTTTTTAATTTCATGTTTTTCCCCCTGAATTGTTTTATATATATTTCGTCCAAAAAAACTATTATTTTTTTCAAAATAATAGATGTTAAATCCATTATATATAATTTTTCACAGAAAACATATTGTTTTTTTGCTGTTAATATAAAATAAATGTTGATTTTTTCCTTTTACCGTATTAAAATAATAATAGGCAGCACTGCACTATAGTTCTGTAGTATTGTCCTCACAAAAAACGCGGTCAGGAGATAAACATTATGAATATAAAAAAAGAGTTTTCACATATTGAATTTTTAAACAGGGAATATAATATTACTCATCTTGCATACGAAAAAGAGCTTGCTTTTTTCAACGGCATAAAAACCGGCAATCTGAATGAGGTACACAAGCTTTTCAAGCCTCTTAACAGTGACAAGCTCGGAAGACTAAGCGACGACATTATAAGAAATCTGAAATATCACCTGATTATTACTGTAGCACTTATAACACGCTGCTGCATTGAAGGCGGAATGGAAATGGAAGCCGCATTTAATCTGAGTGATATTTACATAAGAAGCATAGACAAATGTACCGAAGAAAATGAAATACATCTGCTTCACAAGGAGCTTGTGGATGATTATACACAAAGAATGCAGATTATTTATAAAAGCACACTTTATCCAAAGCCTGTAATAACCTGTATTGACTATATCTACGACAATCTCCACACAAAAATCACTCTTGAACAGCTTGCAGAAGCCGCAAATTTAAGTCCCTCACACCTTTCAAGGCTGTTTCATAAGGAAACGGGAATTACTATTTCAGCCTACATAACGCAAAAACGTATTGAAGCCGCTGAAAATATGCTTAAATTCTCCGAATACTCCACAATTGAAATTTCAGAATATCTTTGCTTCAGTTCCGAAAGCTATTTCATAAATGTATTCAGAAAAAAAACCGGATATACTCCGAAGCGATACCGTGAAATGTTTTTCAGAAAAAGTATAGAAAAGTAACAAAAGAACCGACTGCATACCAAAGTGCAGCCGGTTTTTTCTGTCATCGAATACCGTATTTTTCAATAATGTAATCCATATCCTTATCCCCTCTGCCTGAAAGATTGATAAGAACAGAACCTCTTTCCATCTGCTTTGCAAGCTTTATTCCGTACGCAACAGCATGTGAGCTTTCAATGGCAGGAATAATACCTTCCATTCTTGAAAGTGTAAAGAAAGCGTCAATAGTTTCATCATCATTTATTACATCATATTTTACTCTGCCTATAGTCTGCAGGAATGCATGTTCAGGACCTGATGACGGATAATCAAGACCGCTTGCAACCGAGTAAACAGGTGCCGGTTCACCCTTTTCATCCTTGAGCATTATGCTGTTAAAGCCGTGCATAACACCCTCTGTTCCATACTTGAGACTTGCTGCATGGTCGCCAAGCTTTTCTCCTCTGCCGAGAGGCTCAATACCGTAAATATCAACAGGGTCATTTAAAAATCCCGAGAAAAGTCCCATTGCGTTTGAGCCGCCGCCAACACATGCAACAACAGCGTCAGGAAGCTCACCTGTCATGCTCATGAACTGTTCTCTTGCTTCGACACCGATTACGCTCTGGAAATCACGAACCATCATCGGGAACGGGTGCGGACCGAGAACAGAACCGATACAGTAAATTGCATCCTTGTATTCTCTGCTGTAGGCTTCAAATGCAGCGTCAACGGCTTCCTTGAGAGTTGCAAGACCATGAGTTACCTCAACAACATTAGCACCCAGAATCTTCATTCTTGCAACATTCGGAGCCTGCTTTTTAATGTCCACAGAGCCCATATAAATATCACATTCAAGACCGAAATATGCTGCAGCAGTTGCAAGTGCAACGCCATGCTGTCCCGCACCTGTTTCGGCAATTACTTTTTTCTTGCCCATATATTTTGCAAGAAGTGCCTCACCCATGCAGTGATTGAGCTTGTGAGCACCTGAATGATTGAGGTCCTCTCTCTTTACGTAAAGCTGTACATTTCCAAGACTGTTTGAAAGTCTTTCAAGATGAGAAATCGGAGTCGGTCTGCCCTGAAATTCCTTACGTATTCTTCTTAATTCACTTACAAACTTGCTTGACTTGCAGATTGTAAAGTAAGCCTCTGTGATTTCAGCCATAGCCTTCTGCAGGTTCTCCGGAATATACGAACCACCGTATTTTCCGAAATATCCGTCCTTGTCAGGATAGTTTTTAAAGTAATTGTCAAATTCAAAATCATTGTGTTTCATAGCTTTTTCCTCCAAAAATAAAAATGTATATGTTCGTTTTAATCCTTCAGGTATTTATCGGCAGACACGCCATCGTTTTGTTAAAAGCATATTTCTTCCTCCGCAAAATTTCAGTTGTCAACTGTATATATTTTCCGCAGAAAAGCAAACAAAAAGCCCCTGACAGAAAATCTTGATTCTGTCAAGGACGAATAATTACTTTTATCCGTGGTGCCACCTTGATTCACAGCTATGTACTGTGCACTTAGCAGGATACAAACATACCCCCGACAACTAACGTATGCCATAACGTCGCAGAATACTCGGCAAAACACCTTTGACTGCGCCCTCAGCGGTCCATTTGACAACTTGTTTCCTACCTGCATCCCAGCATCGCAGGCTCTCTGTGAAGGCATCATTGCCGTTATCTCCGCTTCAACGGTTTAAATATTCTTTTAATACATTATATCACTGCTTTCCGGTTTTGTCAACAGTTTCAGAAAAAATTTTTCTTATAAAGAAATTATTGTAAAACATATCCGTTTTGTGATATAATAACTGTATCATACTTGTTTCTGCATATAACGCAGCAACAGAACGGAGATTATATGAATAACTTTAAGCTTGAAGAAAAATCAGAATACAGAGCAGTTCTGATAAGTGCAGATACTGGTGAATTTGACGCAGAGCTTTCAATCAGAGAGCTGTTTGAGCTTGCCGAAACTGCCGGTGTTACAACAGAATTCTACGCAATTCAGAAAAGACCGTCATATGACAGCGCAACCTGCATAGGTGCAGGACGTCTTGAGGAAATTGCCGCAGAAGCAAGAGCCAGGGACGTCAACATTGCAATTTTTGACTGTGAGCTTACAGCAAACCAGACACGAAACATAGAAAACATCCTTGATGTTCAGGTTATCGACCGTACAACGCTTATTCTTGATATTTTTGCACAGCGTGCCAACTCAAAGGAAGGCTGCATACAGGTGGAACTTGCACAGAACAAGTATCGTCTTGCGCATCTTGCAGGACGTGGAATTGAGCTTTCAAGACTTGGCGGCGGTATCGGCACAAGAGGTCCGGGTGAATCAAAGCTTGAGACGGACAGACGTCATATCAGAACACGTATAGAAGCACTCGAACAGCAGCTTAAAAAGCTTGAAAAACGAAGAAAGCTTCATCGTGAGCGCAGAAAAAAGGACAATATACTGACAGGTGCAATTGTAGGTTACACAAATGTCGGAAAATCAACCCTTTTGAACGCCCTGACAGATGCTGGGGTTCTTGCGGAAAACAAGCTTTTCGCCACTCTTGATACTACCTCAAGAATGCTTGAGCTTCCTGACGGAAGAAGCATAATGCTTGTTGATACTGTAGGTCTTATAAGAAGGCTTCCGCATCAGATTGTAAAGGCTTTCAGAAGCACCCTTGAAGAAGCTGCAAACGCTGATATAATTATCAATATTGTCGATATAAGCTCAGATGACGGAATTGAGCAGTCAAAGGTTACCGATTCTCTCTTAAATGACCTTGGCTGTGAGCAAATTCCTAAAATCAAAGTTTTTAATAAGGCAGATATGCTTGAAACACATGATAACATTCCCCTTGATGACAAGACCGTTTTAATTTCAGCAAAAAATAAAAGTGGTTTTGACGAGCTTCTTAAATGCATTTCAAAAAATCTTCCGCAAACTGCGGTACGCAAAAAGCTTCTTATCCCATATGACAAGACTCATCTTATCGGTTCAATAAGAAATGAGGGGAAAATATTTTCAGAGGAATATACTGAAAACGGGACTGAAATTGACGCACTTATTGATATAAAGCTTCTTTATCTTGTTGAGGATTATATCCAATAATTTTTTTATAAATTAAAGCGGTGGAAAATCCACCGCTTCAGTTTGTCGAAAAAGTCTTTAGAAAAATAACATTAAAATCTAAAAGTTTTGATTAAACTTTTTCAAAAGTTTACGGGGTCGAGGGGC
>SVNU01000023.1 GCA_015066715.1 Ruminococcus sp.
CTTTCAAATACGAACGCTGAGTTCTAAGCGAGGATCGTCAGTCCATTACCTTCTTATTATATCAAAATAAGCATAGCCTGTCACCACTGTAGTCAGCAGTTTGGACTATGCTAATATTATACCAAAGCGAGGAATTTGGCAAGATAAGAATTGTGATGATAGATAATGCGCCGTGGTTTGTAGGAAAAGATGTTGCAAAGATTTTAGGCTATGCCCAGACAAGTAATATGTTAAAGCGTATTGACAAGGAAGATTTCATATCATCCAAATTGGATGGTATGAATATGAAATCCGTTCTGATAAATGAAAGTGGATTTTACAACGCTGTATTGGGGAGCAAAATGCCAAGAGCCAAAGCTTTCAGGCGTTGGGTAACCTCTAAAGTACTTCCGACAATAAGAAACACAGGCGGATTTGTTGCAAATGAGGATATGTTCATAGAAACCTATCTTCCTTTTCTCGATGAACCGTATCGAAATCTTTTTCGTCTGCAGATGATAGCAATTAATAAGCTGAATGAAAGAATAAAGCATGATCAGCCGCTTGTGGAATTTGCAAATCAGGTATCCAATACCGACAACCTCATTGATATGAATGCAATGGCAAAGCTTGCGAGAAATATGAATATTCCGATTGGAAGAAACAGGTTGTTCTGCTGGCTTAGAAAAAACGGGATTTTAATGCAGAACAATCTTCCTTATCAGGAATATATTGAAAGAGGATATTTTGCGGTGAAGGAATCGGTGTTTGAAACTGATTCAATGAACAAAACCTATCAGCAGACTTTTGTTACTGGCAAAGGTCAGCAGTATATCATAGGTAGACTTAAAAATGAATTTTAATGTAAATAATATATATGGGTGGTGATAAAAATGATTGGATTTATTCTGGGAACATTCTTCGGAGGAACTGTCGGTGCTGTAACAATGGCATTCTGCAATGCCGCTAAAAGAAATGATGAAAAGAGATAAAGTAATGTGGGTGATGTATAAATGAATAGCTTTATGTCATGGATAGGAGGAAAAAAGTCGCTTCGTGATGTCGTGCTTGCGAGATTTCCTCCATACTACGAAAGATATATTGAAGTGTTCGGCGGCGCAGGCTGGGTTCTGTTCCATAAACCACCCGGAAGCGATGTTGAGGTGTGGAACGACTGGAACAGTAACCTCGCAAACCTCTACCGCTGTGTGAGGGATAAGCCGAATAAGCTTAAATACAAGCTTCGTTATGTACTCAATTCCCGTGAAGATTTCAATATAATTGCAAGTTTGCATAAAAACAGCCTGCTGCCAAGACTTTATGATGTTGACAGAGCCGTCAAGTTCTATCAGCTGATACGATACAGCTATGCGTCAGGACTTGACAGCTTCGGTGCTCAGCCTCATTCAATGTGGATGGATTTTCCACAAATTGATATGGCGTCACGCAGACTTCAGAAAGTCATAATTGAAAATAAGGATTTTGAAAAGCTGATAAGGCAGTATGACCGCCCTGTCAGCTTTTTCTATTGCGACCCTCCATATTTTGCAACTGAAAGCTATTACAAGGACGTCGGCTTTTCGGAAGCTGACCATATACGTCTGCGTGATACGCTTGTGCGGTGCGAGGGTAAATTTTTAGTATCATATAATGACTGCCCTCAGATTCGTAAAATATGGGACAAGCCGAATATTTACATTGAAGAAGTAAGCCGTATAAATAATCTGGCGCAACGTTATGAAAATGGAAGTCAGTATGCGGAGCTTCTGATTTCAAATTACGATACAAGCGAGAGAGCAAGGATGACTCAGCAGCTTTCATTGTTTAACGAAGGAGATTTTGATTTATGAGCAGAGTAATTTTTTCACAGATATTTGTAGGAAACGGAAAAACAAATTATCTTGGACTTTATGATGAAAACGGCCTGCCCGTACAGGTCGAGGTTGAAGTAAATGATGACGGCGTTGTTATGAGCGTTGTTCATGATGAAGCATTGTGTGAAGATGATGACTGTAAGGAGGATGATTGAATGAAAATTCTGGTTGTAGAGCCTGATAAAGAACCAGTAACAAAAGAAATCGAAAACGAGCTTCATGATATGCAGAAGGTAGTCGGTGGGCTTATTGAGCCGATATATTTTGAACCTCAGAATGACGCTCTTGTTTTCTGCAATGAAGAATTTCTGCTCAATGACTCACAGCCGAACAGAATGGTCGGTGATATTCTTGTTCACGGTACATTTTTTGTTGTCGGTAACACAACAAATGAATATGGAGAAGATGTTTGCTGCTCACTTACCGATGAACAGCTTGAAAAGTATACGCAGATGTTTTCAGAACCGATTCAGACAATGGATTTTGATGAGGATATTGCAATAATTATCATGTGAGGTGTTTATGAATTTTCTTGATTGGTTATGCTTAAAAATCCGCCCACCGCCATATTTAAATAGTAGAATTTCCGCAAAAAGTCTGGATAAGTAATTGATTATGTGGTATTGTGGTGTCAATAAAAAAATCAAAAGGAGTTGACCACTTATGAAAAAATCAATGCTTATCCTCTTAATCTGCACAGTGCTTACAGCCTGCGTAAATCATGAAACAGAAACTGCAGTTACAGAAAATATTGCAATCGAAACAGCAACACAACTGCAGATCGAAGCTGTAACTCAAGTGACAACACAAACTGCAACTACCGAAATCACAACCAAACCTGTTGTCACAACAACAATAACCACAACACTTCCCAAAACAACTTCAACCACATCTACAACAACAGAAGCATTCATAACAGAAAAGAAAAACGAAATCAAAGCAAGGGTTACAACTGCTAAAGTGAAATATACCGAGGCAGTTAAAATGACAACTACTACTGAAGTATCCGAAACAGTAACAACTACAACTGCCACTACCACAAGTACAACCACAACAGCACCACCCGAAACAACAACTGTAACCACAACAACGGAAGTAACACAAACTGAATCTCCGAAAAATAATCTTACAGATTATGAAAAGGCACTTGCGGTCTATGAATATATAACGGCAAACGGCTCAGGAACTTGTGTGCAGTACGCATATGCTACCTATGAAATGTGTCGGGAATACGGTCTTGAATGCTACTTTACATGGACTGAAAGTAAGCTGTACGGTCATGTGGCGAATGTAGTGAAAGTTAACGGCGTGTGGTATGTGCTTGATACGCAGGGACAGTGCTTTCTGACGGAAAATATGTGCGGCTTTACGGAAATCGTAGACGAATACGAAAATCATGTAGCAGACGCTGATATAATCAGCGGTGTAAGATACGAATGAAAACAAATCAAGGCTTGCGTATGCAGGCCTTTTTCTTTTGGAGGAAACTATGTTTAAAAACAAAATATTAAAGAAACTCGGCGCAGGACTTATGGCAGGTCTCTGCGCTTTTTCTATGCTCGGAACAAATATCGGAAGCTTTAAAGCTTCTGCCGCCGAAACAGCACAGGAGCCGTTGCTCACAAGTGATGAAGTCATAAGACAGGCAGCAACATATCTTGGTGTGCCATATGGCTGGGACTGCAAGGGTTATGATAATGTATATTCATCAACCAATCCTACAAAGCAGTCGATGGAAACAGTCCGCAAAAAAGGTCTTGACTGTTCGGGTCTCATTTATGCAACGCTTACCGATTTGGGCGTCAGTACAACTGGCTTTCCGTCAAATAATCCCGTACCGCTTAATTACTGGGAATATGCTGACGGCTCTGCTTATCATGGTTGTACCATGACATATAAAGGAGTAACCTCTCCGCTTGAAGTACTGTACGAAAAGGTTGATGCAGATGACCACCAGTATTATGAAAATGATAATCTCATGCCAGGAGCTGTTGTTTCGGGTGTGGCTAAAGATGACGGAATAGGTCATATGTGGTTTTACATGGGGCAGTTTGAAAACAGAAACGCTGTTCTCGATTACCTTGTAAAGCTGGGCTTTAAACGTGATACTGTTTCACCGTATGTAGGAAGCGGCAACGGCGAAGGCGGCAAGCACTGGCGAATTGAGTGCAATGGTTCACAGGGCTGTGTTATCAATAATAACGTTGACGGAAAGGCACTTTTTGCAAGCTATCTGGCATACAAGGTGTCGTCAAATGAGGTGACATTCAGCATAAAGAAGTGCATTGATGGTACAACACAAATTGTCGGCAAATCAAGCGTAGACGGAACTACTGCAAAGTATGGCGTTTACAGCGATAAAGCCTGCAAAACAAAAGTCGGAGAAATTAAAATTGGTGAAAACGGAACAGGCTCTGTAAAGCTTGTAAGCGGCACATATTATGTTAAGGAGATTCAGCCACCGACAGGCTATGCTCTTTCAGATGAGGTGTATGTACTCAAATCCAATCAGACGGTTACTGTTTATGAAGATTTTGAAACAGGCTCAATCAGAATTAATAAGACTGCGGAAGATAAGCTTGTAAGAAATGTTGAATTCAGGGTGACAGGCTCAAACGGCAGCAGTTATACAAAGAAAACAAACGCTGTGGGAATTGCGGAGTTTACTTCGCTCCCTGTTTATGATATGAAAACAGGAAAGGCAATTTCATATAATGTGTCCGAAATAAATATCGCAACAAGATATGAAACTCCGAAAGCGCAGAATGTCACCCTCACAAACGGTGACGCTGACCTGACAGTTGATGTTGATTTTAATAACGAGCTTAAAAAGGGAAAAATCCTAATAAACAAACAGGCTGAGGATTTTGAAGTTGCAGGCAGATTGTTTACAGTAACAGGTAATGGAAAAACATATATTCCGTATACAAATGCAGACGGTATTGCAGTCCTTTCAAATCTGCCCGTATACGACAGCAACAATAACAAGATTGTGTACACAATTTCCGAAAGAGATGTACCGATAAAATATGTTGTTCCTGCCAATCAGACCGTTACACTCACAGCAGATGCAACTACAAATGTTACTTTTGAAAATATTCTGAAAAAGTTTACAGCAGAGATTGTAAAAAAAGGATTCGGAAACAGGTAATGCACAGGGTAACGGTACACTTGCAGGCGCAGTTTATGGTCTCTACCTTGACGGTGAGCTTGTTGACGAATATACAACAGATGAAAATGGATATTTTAAGACAAAGGAATATGTGTGCGGAAATTACACACTCAAAGAAATCTCACCGAGCGAAGGTTATCTTCTTGATGAAACTGTTTATTCAGTAGGCGCAGAACCAAAGAATTATACTATTGAAAATAACCCGATTTCACTTACAGTATTTGAGAATTCTGTAAAAGGAAAAATTCGCATAATCAAGCACAGCGATGATGGTGCAACACAGATTGAAACACCCGAAGCAGGTGCTGAATTTGAAGTATATTTAAAATCAGCAGGTTCATACAGCAACGCTGAAAATCATGAAAAGGATTACCTCGTTTGTGATAAAAACGGTTTTGCAGAAACAAAAATGCTCCCATACGGAACTTATGTCGTACACCAGACAAAGGGCTGGGAGAATACCGAAAACATGGAAGATTTTGAAGTAAATATAAGCGAAAATGAAAAGGAATACACTTACCTCGTAAACAATGCAGAAATCAAGTCATACCTCAAGGTTGTAAAGGTTGACTCAGAAACAGGAAATGCAATTGCATATGAAGGTGCAGGCTTTGAAATTTACAACGCAAACAGCGAAAAGATTTCAATGTCATTTACCTACCCTGCAATGCAGACAATCGATATATTCTATACAAATTCCGAAGGTTATTTAATTACTCCCGAAATGCTTCCTTGCGGTGAATATTCACTTGTAGAGGTTCAGGCACCTTACGGTTATGCCCTTGACAGCACACCTTTGCCATTTACAATTTCAGAGGATAATGCAGAAGAAGAAAATGCAGTCAGAATTGTAAAGCTTACAAAGGAAAACACTCCTCAGAAAGGCAGAATTTCAATTCAGAAATCAGGAGATGTATTTAGCTCAGTAACAGCACTTGGAAGTGCGATTTATATTGATGAAAACGGCGTCAAACATGAATCGGGACAGACAACATATACACCTGTTTTTGAAGAAAAAGGACTTGCAGGCGCAGTATTTCAGGTGATTGCATGCGAGGATATAGTTGCAGCAGATGGCACGGTAAGAGCAAATGTCGGTGATGTTGTAACCGAAATCACAACAGACGAAAATGGATATGCACAAACAGATTTGCTCTATCTTGGAAAATATGAAATAAAGGAAATTTCAGCTCCGTACGGCTATGTATTAAACAGCGAGTCGCAGATTGCAGAGCTTACCTACGCAGGACAGGAGGTAACAGTGAGAGATACAGTAAATACAATGTTTATCAACGATTATCAGAGCGTTGAAATCAGTCTTGAAAAGCTTATGGAAAACGATGAGAGATTTAATATCTACGGCAAGGACAGCTACACAAGCGTACGCTTCGGACTGTTTGCGGCAGAGGAAATCACAGCAGCAGACGGCAACTCAATCCCCGAAAACGGACTTGTCGCAGAGGTTTCACTTGATGAAAATATGAAAGCTGTTATTGCTGAGAAAGCTCCGTTTGGTAAGTATTATGTACAGGAAATCGCAACCGATGAAAAGTATGTTTTAAACGGCGAAAAATATCTTGTAAGCTTTGAGTATCAGGGACAGGAAATGACAACTGTGTATATCGACTGCGGACAGTTTGTAAATGACCTCAAGCGTGGAAAAATCAAAGGACTCAAGGTAAATGAATCCGATGAACCGCTTGAAGATGCAGTGTTCGGACTTTACTTTGGCGACAGCACAGTGTTCGGTGCTGACAATGCGATAATGTCCGCATCAACAGATGCAGAGGGTAATTTCAGCTTTGATAACATTCCGTTTGGTGAATATATTGTTCACGAAATCTTCCCACCAACAGGCTATGTTTATTCCGATGAAAGCTATCCCGTTACAATTACAGAAGATGGTGATGTAGTCGAAATCAAGGCTGTAAATAACAAAATCAAAGGTAATGTAACTGTTACAAAAATTGATGAGGAGTATCCCGATAATAAGCTTTCGGGTGCAGAGTTTACAGTATACTCAGATGAAAAATGTGAGAACAAAATTGATGTTCTCATAGAAACCGAAAAGGGTGTTTACACACTTTCTGACATTGAATACGGACAGTATTTCTTAAAGGAAACTGTTGCTCCAGATGGCTTTATCATTGATGAAAATGTTTATCCGTTCAGTATTGAAACAGACGGTGAAACTGTTGAGATAAGCAATACGGAAGCCGGAAACGGATTTGTAAATAAACCTGAAGAAGGAAGTATTAAAATCACAAAAACAGATATTTCCACAGGTGAGCTTATTCCGAACTGCGGCATTGAAATTCTTGACAAGGACGGCAATGTCATAGTTCAGGGCAGAACCGATGAAAATGGTGTCGTGAAGTTTGAAAAGCTTCGCACAGGAGAATATTTCTATCGTGAATTTGACGCTCCGGACGGATATATTCTTGATGAAACAAAGTATTCGTTTACGATAAAAGAAAACGGTGAAATTGTAAAATGCGAGATGACAAACACCAAGCTTCCGCAGACTCCTCCGCATACAGGTGACATCAGTAACAACATTCCTGCGTTTGTAATGCTTGGATTGTCGGCAGCAATTGCAGCTACACTCTGTATATTAAAGTTCAAGAAAGGCAAAAAGAATGAAAAGTAAAGCAATAAAGATATGTGCCGCTGTTACATCAGCGGCACTCCTCTTCGGAGGATTATTTCTGCTTTTTCGTGACGATGTTCAGGTGAAAAAGCAACAGGAAAAACTGGAGCCGTTTATGCCTGATTTTTCTGTGATTGAAATGCAGAAAAAAGAAAATGCAAATGAAACTGAAAGTATAAAAATAAAGGAAGAAAATATTGAAGTTATAACGGAAAAAGTTCAGCAGTTATCGGAAGAATATAACAACTCGGTAGGCTGGCTGTATATTCCAGATACTGAAATAAACTATCCTGTGATGTATTCGGGTGATAATGAATACTACCTCCACAGAGCGGTTGACGGCAGCTATCTGCTTGTCGGTTCAGTATTTCTTGACGGAAGCTGTGAAAAAGATTTTTCTGAAAGTCTTAATATTCTGTACGGTCACAACATGAGTGACGGAAGTATGTTTGCTGATGTCATGAAGTACATAGACCACAGCTTTTTTGACACTCATAACTACGCTCTGCTTACCACTGAAACGGATGTGTACAGGGTTGACTTTTTCTCACTTTCACAGCCTGACAGTACCGACAGTTTCTATGACATTTCGGCTGATTTTGATGTATGGCGTGAAAACCTCAGAAGAAGTTCATACATATGGAGGCAGACGGAAATGTCAGAAAACAGTAAGTACATTTCCCTGTCGACCTGTACCGATTCCGAGGGCGAGTCAAGAACTGTGCTGACGGGAAAATTAACCAGCGTGACGCTGGACCCATACGCACAATTCACGGACTCATAAATGTTAGTAAAATACTTGCGAGGAAAATAAATTGAAAAGGAGTTTTTGTATGAAAAAGAAAACAATTATAGCTATAATTACCGCCGCAATAATGACTGCAGTATTCAGCCTTACAGCCTCTGCAAGCGGAGATGTTGCAGGCGCTGTGCAGGGTACATGGGACACTGCAAGGTCACAGGTAGTGTCTGTCGTGGATAACGTCATATTCCCCGTAATCGACGTAATACTGGCGATTTTATTGTTTGTGAAGCTCGGAACGCTTTACATGGACTATCGCAAGCACGGTCAGATTGAATGGACGGGAGCAGCAATTCTGTTCGGATGTCTTATCTTCACTCTGACAGCTCCGCTGTATATCTGGACGATTATTTAAAGGAGATTTTGTATATGAAAAAAATATTTTTGACTGTAGCTTTATCAGTTATTACAGTTGCGACAACGGCCTGCGGAACTATATCCCCCACAGTTCAGACACCAACGGAAACAACTGTCACAGAGCTTTCAGAGCCTGTGACAGAAATTACTGTTCCTACTATGGCTGCCACAGAAGCAAGCGAAGAAACTGTTGTAAACACCTTTATTGCTGAGTTTTTTGACTCAAATATTATATTTACAGATGTACAGAAGCTTGTGTCAGAATCGATGAAAAACTGCTCATTTGAACATCAGAAAGAAAGTTCAAACGGAATTGAAAAAATCACGCTTAAAAGTCCGAACGGCGGCGGTATTGTAAGCGTAATGTCGATTGATATGAGTCAAAGCAGTTTAAACTATGATATTGAATATATTCTCGAAAACTTCGGAAATTATTATTTCAATTTAACCACCGCACAAATGAATGGTATTACAGAGGATGATTTTGTAACCGATTATCGTATGATAACATCAATGGCTTCAAAGGGAAAACATCAGCGGTACAGTTCTGTACAGAAAACCGACGGAATGGCTGCGCAGTTTGGCTATACCGAAACCTATGCTGTAATTTCGGATAAGAAACTGTCCGTTATTTCAGGGGCATTTCTCAGTACGGATATGATGGACAGGCATAGCTTCATTCAGCTTATGGCGAAGTTTGCGGAGAATATTGAGTATTGATTTGGTAACCAAAAATGTATTGCATCATATGATATTCATAGGAATCAAAATCAAAGGAGTGAGAACTATGATGACAATGTGTGCGGTTATTCTGGAAATTGACAATAGAAGGCTTCTTGTTCGTGACAGCAAAACGGATCAGGAGATTGTTGTAAATACACGCTGTAACTGTAATTTCCGTGTCGGTGACAGAGTTATAATCTTTTATAGCGGTGCTATGACCATGAGTATTCCTCCGCAGATAAGTGCAATAAGAATACGAAAAGCACCATTTAATATTTGTTTTTAAATATGTAAAAGTCCGTTTTGGATATTTTATCAGAAACGGGCTTTTTTGCATACCGGAGGTGAAAATATGCCATATATTCCATTTACAGAAGAAGAAAAACAGCTTGCAAATACCGTTGATTTAGCGGAGTTTCTGAGACAGAGGGGTGAAAAACTCGAACGTGCAGGGCGTGAGTATAAGCTCATCTATACAGACAGCACAGGCAGTCATGATAGTATAACCATAAGCGGCTCGACCTGGTTTGATCATAAAAATCAGGTCGGCGGTGGTGCAATAAAATTTATGCAGTATCATTACGGAATGGATTTTCCGTCATCAGTGCAAGAGTTATTGGGACAGAGATTTACTCCTCTGTCATCTGCTCCACAGAAAGCAGCTGTGCATGAACAAACGAACAAGGAATTCACACTACCAAAAGCTAATGAAAATATGCACCGAGTGTTTGCATATCTTATAAAACAGCGATATATTGATTCCGATATCATAACCCACTTTGCTCATGCGCACACGTTGTATGAGGATAAGGAGCATCACAATGCTGTGTTTGTGGGCGTTGATGAAAAGGGTGTCCCCCGTCAGGCTCATAAGCGTGGAACATCGACTTATGGTAAATCCTTTCGTCAGACTGTCGAAGGCTCGGACACAAAATACAGCTTTGCCCATTTCGGAAAATCAAACAGGCTGTATGTATTTGAAGCACCGATTGATATGCTCTCCTTTTTAACTCTTCACCCCGAAAACTGGCAGAACCATTCATATATTGCCATGAACGGTGTTTATGAAAATGCTGTGCTGACAGCACTTAAAAATCATTCGGATTTGTCTGAAATTGTACTTTGCACCGATAATGATGTCGGCGGCATTGACGCAGCGGACAGGCTTAAGGATGTGCTTCTTGACAACGGTTATTCAGATGTCACTCGTCTGGCTCCTGTATATAAGGATTGGAATGAGGTATTAAAGGCTCAGAGGGGTGTGGAGGCACAGCCTGCTGCCCCACATAGGCAAAAGGACGAATATCATCATCAGGCTGAAAATCTGGAATATCTGAAATGCCGTCCCGATAAGCTTTCCTCACAGATTTACGCAACCTTTAAAAACGGACAGTATATTTATCTTGCCGAGTATGCACTTGCAGGCTCGGTATTTTTTCTGCCTAAAACACAAAGGCTGTGTGACGAACACAAGGCGTTTTTACGGTTTCAAAGCAAGCTGACGGCAGACTACAAGGCATATACGGATAAGGCGAAAACAGCGCAATTTGAAAGAATCTGTAAATGCAGTAATGCGTGATTTAAAGCAGAGCGCACGAACCTATGAGCAGTCCGTAAATACGGCAAAGCTTTTGTTTCAGCTTGCGGATAATGCTGTGAGGGTTGCTGTAGAAGAAATAATGTGTACGCCTGAGCTTACACAATCAGAGGATATGTCTGAGGAATATGAACTGTGTATGTCACTTGACTGCGGATAGTGGTATATACCCTATTTCAAAATGAAACACCTTTAAGGAATAAAACTAAGTATTAATATATATTACAGAAAAGAAAAATATGAGGAAGTGAAAGCTTGAATGATAAAAAATATATGTTACTGATAATTCTCGGTATTGTTTTCGGCATATTTTTTGCCGCAGTAAATTTTCTCGACAGCAAAACCCTAAACGGAATTAAAAATAAAAAGGTTGGTGACGGTCAGTATGGAACTGCCAGATGGGCTACGAAAAATGAAATAAAAAAGACTTTTGTTTCTCTGCCGTTCGAGCCTGAAAAATGGTGTAAGGGTGAAAAGCTTCCCACTGTTCAGGGAACTGTTGTCGGGTGCAGAGGAACAGGAAAAAATACTGTTGCACTGGTTGACACAGGTGATGTTCATACCCTTATGATCGGTGCAGCAGGAGTAGGAAAAACCGCATACTTTCTGTACCCGAACCTTGAACTTGCCTGTGCTTCGGGAATGAGCTTTATAAACACAGACTGTAAGGGTGATGTTGTCCGAAACTACGGAACAATCGCAAAAAAGTATTACGGATATAATGTTTCTGTGCTTGATCTGCGTAATCCGACACGCTCGGATGAAAACAATATTCTGCACCTTGTGAATAAATATATGGACTTGTATCTGTATGACAAAAGCAATCTTTCGGCAAAAGCAAAGGCAGAAAAATATGCGAAAATAACATCGAAAACAATAATCAATATTGGCGGTGGTTCTGACTCAAGCAGCGCAAACGCATATTTTTACGATGCTGCCGAAGGCCTTTTAGCTTCTGTTATTCTGCTCCTTGCGGAGTTCGGTGATAAAAATGAAAGACACATTGTTTCTGTTTTCAAGCTTATACAGGATTTGCTTGTAAAGGGTCAGCCTGACTCGAAAGGAAAAGCAAAAACATATTTTTCAGAGCTTATGGATAGACTTCCAAGCGAGCATAAGGCAAAATGGTTTGCAGGTGCGGCGCTTAATACCTCAGACCAGACAATGATGTCGGTAATGAGTACAGCTCTTTCAAGGCTCAACAGCTTTCTTGATTCGGAGCTTGAGCAGATGCTGTGCTTTGGTACGGCGATTGACGCTGAAAAATTCTGTAATGAAAAATCGGCGATTTTCATTATACTTCCCGAAGAAGATCAATCGAAATATTTCATGGTAAGTCTCCTTATTCAACAGCTGTACAGAGAAATACTTGTTATTGCTGATGAGAACGGCGGTGCACTCAAAAACAGGGTTATGTTCTATATGGATGAAATGGGGACCTTCCCTAAAATCGAAGGTATAGAAGCAATGTTTTCAGCAGGACGAAGCAGAAAAATATCCATAATTGCAATTATACAGTCCTTTGCACAGCTTGACAAAAACTACGGAAAAGAAGGTCAGGAAATCATCACCGACAATACACAGCTTACAGTTTTCGGTGGTTTTGCTCCGAACAGTCAGAGTGCCGAAACACTTTCAAAGGCACTCGGTGAACAGACCGTTCTGTCGGGTTCCGTATCACATGGCAGAGAAAAAAGTCAGTCTCTGCAGATGATAGGCAGACCGCTTATGACAACAGACGAACTCAAGTCAATGCCCAAAGGACAGTTTATTGTTATGAAAACAGGTACGCATCCTATGATTTCAAAATTAAAGCTTTTCTTTAAGTGGGGTATAAAATTTGATGAGGAATACAGACTTTCGGATAAGACGGCAAGACGTGTGTATTACAAGGAACGTGACGAGTTGATAAGAGATGTTGAGGTGAAATATCCGACTGTGAAAAATGAGGATATTGAAAAGCCACCAAAGAAAAATGTAAAAGTGAGGAGTTGATGCAGATTGATACTGCCAAGAAGAATTTATGATCTGGGACTGTCGCATAAAGCAGTTTCTGTGTACTGCTATCTCGCAAACTGTGCGGATAAAAAGGGTGAATGCTTTCCGTCTGTAAAAAGAATTGCGGCGGATTTAAGTATCGGCAGAACAACTGTTTATCGTGCGTTTAAGGAACTTGAAAGCCGTAATCTGCTTGAAAGAAAGGCAAGGCATCATATACAGGGCGGCAGACGAAGCTCGCTTTATATATTAAACGGAGAAATAGGTCAGAAACAAAAACGGAGGAAGAAAAATGTTTGATTGGATAGGCGACGCACTCGACTGGATTGGCGATGGAATATCAAGCCTGTGGGACAGTACAATCGGCGGTGCTGCCGACGCTGTCGGTGACTGGATATGGGAAACAATGTTTGAATGGCTGTTTAACCTTATCTACGGTGCAATTGCGGATTTGTTTGAATTTATCAATGCAACAACATCAGATGTTTTTGAGCTTTCATGGGTGCAGATGTTCATATCACTATTCCACAGCTTTGGTTGGCTGATGTTTGTGTGCGGAATGATTGTGGCGGTGTTTGATACCGCAATAGCATACGAATCGGGACACGCAGATATAAAGGGTACCTGTATTAATGTGCTGAAAGGTTTCATGGCGGCAAGTCTTGTGACTGTTGTACCGCAAAGGCTGTACTCGTTCTGTGTTTCATTGCAGGGCTCTTTTACTCATGAACTGCTTGGAAATTTCATAGGAACAACAACGGATACAGTAGTCGGGACAGGCTTGGAGGTTATCTTTGCACTTGCTTCCGATGTATCCCTGTTTAGTCTTTTTTTTATTATACTTTTTGGATACTGCACAGTAAAGGTTGTATTTGCAAACATAAAGCGAGGAGGTATAATGCTGTGTCAGATAGCAGTGGGAACGCTTTATCTGTTCGGTGTTCCGAGAGGATATACAGACGGTTTTTTCGGCTGGTGCAAGCAGATAATCGCAACCTGTCTTACAGCATTTTTGCAGACAACAATACTGTATCTTGGACTGCTGAGTTTTACACAGCATCCTCTTATTTCAGTAGGGATATGCTTGTCAGCAAATGAGATTCCGAGAATTGCACAGATGTTCGGACTTGATACAAGCGTAAGGGTTAACATGATGTCTGTCAGCCATACAGTTTCAATGGGAGCAAAGGCAGTCGGAATGCTTAAAGGAGGCGGAAAATGAAAACATATATCTACCCCGAAAATTTAAGAGCCAATGTCAAACTGTGGTTCTGGAATGCAAGGGATTTTATAATAATATGCGTCGGAATTATTTTGTCGGTAATTGTGCTTGTAAACCTGTGGAATGTAATTCCTATTGCACTGACAGCCTGTTACGGATTTTTAAGTCTTAGGGTTGATGACAGTGCAATTATGGATTATCTTTTTAATGCTGTGAAGTTTTTTGTAACCTCACAGCAAAAATATTTCTGGTATAAAGGAGATTGAATATATGACAAAGAAGAAAAATAATGGCGTTCAGAGCCTTATCGGTTTTGAACGCTTTACCCGTTTCGGAGTGAAAACTGACAGGACGGAAATCGCTTTTTTCAGCGTAGAACCAACAAATATTTCTGTACTTTCTGCGGCAAGTATAGACTCAAAAATCAGATATCTTATGACGCTTTTAAGTACGGTTCCAGACCTTGAAATAATAGCACTCGACTCCTGTGAATGCTTTGACAGCAACAAAATTCATGTTAAGAATCGACTGCAGAACGAGCAAAACGAAAGTGTGAGAAAACTGCTGCAGTCAGACTATTCTTTCCTTGATGAAATACAGACTGAAATGTCCTCTGCAAGACAATTTATGTTTGCGGTAAGATTTCGCAGAGAAAAGGACGAACAGATTTTCAATGCAATAAACCGTGTTGATAAGGCGATTTCAGAGCATGGATTTACAGCAAGAAGAATGACAAAGTCCGAAATAAAGAGAATGATTGCACTGTACTTCGGAACAAGCATTTCGGGTGATGAAATATCCGATATAGAAGGTTCTGAAAATTTTGAATTTGGGGGCAACTAAAAATGTTTAAAAGAAAGAAAAAAGAACTGTCAGCGGAGCAACTTGAAGCTATAGAAACAAAGAGCTATTTTGACCGCATTGTGCCGGGTGTTATACGCTTTTATACCGACCACTACATCTGCGGTAATTTCTATAAATGTTGCTGGGTTATAACGGAATATCCTCCAAGCACGGAAGAAACTGCTATTCTTGCACACCTTGCCGACAGAAACGGTGTTACGCTCAGAATATATAACCGACTTGTAACAAGTCTTGAGCAGAGAAAGATTGTTCAGCAGGCAATGAGGAAAAATCACATGATGACTACCACCAATGATGTAAACGAAAGCATAAAGGCACAGGATAACATAAATGATATTGTGGAGCTTTTAAGTGAACTCAGGCGCAATAAGGAAAATTTATTGCATACAGCTGTTTTTATTGAACTGAAAGCAACATCTGAAGATAGATTAAAGGAACTGCAGGCGGATATTCAGATGGAACTTACCCGTTCCAAAATAAGCGTTGACAGACTTCTGCTTCGTCAGAAAGAGGGATTTTTGTCTGTTCTTCCGACAGGAAACAATATGTTCGGCAGTCAGTTTGAGCGTGTGTTGCCTGCAAGCTCTGTTGCAAATATGTACCCCTTAAATTACAGCGGTAAGACTGATGAAAACGGCTTTTATATCGGTCGTGACAAGTATGGTTCAAATGTTCTTGTGGACTTTGACAAGCGTACTGAGGACAAGACAAACAGCAACATCCTTATACTCGGAAACAGCGGTCAGGGTAAGTCATACCTTATGAAACTTCTTTTGTGTAATCACAGAGAAGCGGGAAAATCTATTTTGTGTCTTGACCCGGAATCAGAATATCGTGATCTCTGTTCCAATCTCGGCGGAACATATATCGACATGATGGACGGTGAATATATGATAAATCCCCTTGAAATACGCCGCTTGGGTGAAAAGGAGGAAGATAAAAGCAGAACGAAAAAGAAATCTCTGCTGAGTCAACACATTTCGTACCTCAAGGATTTTTTCAGAGCATACAAGGACTTCACCGATGCTGAAATTGACACAATTGAGCTTATGCTCATAAAGCTTTATGCACGATTTGAAATTGAGGACGCAACAGATTTTGATAAGCTTAAAGCCACCAATTACCCGACAATGCAGGATTTATACAATCTTATTGAAAAGGAATATATGCTGTTTGACCATGAAAAGAAAAACCTGTATACAGAAGAAAATCTGCAGAATATCTGTCTTGGTCTGCACAGTATGTGCAAGGGCGCGGAATCAAAATATTTTAACGGTCACACCAATATCCGCGACAGTGAGTTTATATGCTTTGGCGTAAAGGGACTTATGGACACAAACAAGCGACTTAAGGATACGCTCCTGTTTAACATTTTAAGCTACATGAGCAATCAGCTTCTTGGCAAAGGAAATACTGTTGCGGCAGTCGATGAGCTTTATTTATTTCTTACAAATATGACCGCAATCGAGTATATCCGAAACGGAATGAAGCGTGTGCGTAAAAAGGAATCCTCATTTATATTATCATCACAAAATATTGAGGACTTCCTCCTGCCCGAAATAAAGGAATTTACAAAGCCACTGTTTTCAATCCCGACGCATCATTTTCTGTTTAATCCGGGAAATATCTCACCTAATGATTTTGTTGACACCTTACAGCTTGAAGAATCGGAATACACGCACATAAAGTACCCCGAAAGAGGCACCTGTCTGTATCGATGTGGTAATGAGCGCTATTTGCTTCAGGTTCACGCTCCCGATTATAAATCAAAGCTGTTTGGTGCGGCTGGGGGAAGATAGTGTATTTTTATTTTCAAAAGAAAGGTGTGTGAATAAAAATTGTCAGCAGCAGTATGTACGGCATTGAAAAAAGTAATCGCATTTATCTTAAGTGATAAGGAACTCAGGGGAAAAGCAATTGTAGCTGTATGCAGTATAATTGTGGGACTGCTCGGACTTATGTGCCTGCCTGCAATTGTGCTTTTAAGTCTTTCAAACATGGATTTTGAGCCACCTGAAATAGACAGAAATATGTTCAATGAGGCGGCGTATCTTTCAAGTCTCGACAGCAGTCAGCAGGCAGAGCTTATGAATTTGCAAGCACGGGGACAGGCTATTGAAAACGCAATGACAGCTGAAAATATGGGGTTGCAGACCATAAAGGCACAGCTCATATACCTGTCCCATTTTGAAAATGTTCAGGACTTCAATGCACAGTCTTATGCAAAGATATTTGCAAAATCAGGTAATGACAAAACCTTGATTGATGATATAAATTCAGCATACGACCTTCAAATAGATTATAACGAATTTATGAAAAGCTACACTTGGGTTATGAATACCACTCTAAACAGCTATATGTTTGAAAATCCCGAAACCAAGAACGGTGCAGACCTTGCCGCATGGGCAGAGAATGCATATATCTCAGGCTGGGGGTACAAGGAAAATGCTGTTGGAGAGCGTGATGAGGAAAGCCGTATAAGATGTGCCGACAGCGCAGGTCTTATACTCGGTTATCTAAGATATGATACGGAGCAAAAAATATTTAATTCCGAACCGAGCAATCTCAATTTTAATTCCAAAGGCGGACTTGATACAATGCCCAATGAAGCAGGTGTTATTTTGTCTGACGGAGAAAATTATGGTGTGTATGTCGGCAATGGTGAGGTGATTTTTGCTTCTGAAAGTTCAGGTTATGTCACAAGGGATAAGGTCAGTAATGGTACTTGGAACGCTTGGAGTTCTGTACACGGAACAGCGTATAACACTGATATAAAATTCGATGAATATGACAAAAGTAAGAAAAACAACCTCGGTCTTGTGCAATGGGCTATACAGGCTCACAACAATGGCTGGGGTTATGTTTATGGCACATATGGAAATGTTCTGAACGAAAATTCGCTTCAGGACAGAGCGTCTGTGTTTGGCTGTGAGGTTACGGATTACATGGATTTTATCCGTGAAAACTGGCTCGGCAAGAGGACAGCCGATTGTGTCGGACTTATCAAAGGTTACGGTTGGTATGACAGTAAGACAAGCGAAATTGTTGTAGGTTCGAACGGTATGATGGATGTTGGGGCAAACGGAATGTTTGAAAATGCCTCTGTCAAAGGTACGATTGATACCATCCCCGAAGTACCCGGACTTGCAGTATGGAGTGACGGTCACATCGGTATTTACATCGGAAACGGTGAAGTCATTGAGGCGATGAATACACTCAGAGGCGTTACAAGAACCAAGCTTGCAGGACGTGAGTGGACTCACTGGCTTCAGATTCCGTATATCAGTTATGTAGAAGATATGGAGGATAAAAAATGAAAAAATCAATTACAGTAAGCGTTGAGTCTGAAAAGCTGACAGCGCTTGAAATGTATCTCGGACAGAAAAATATGAAGCTGTCGGACGAGCTTGAAAAGTTTGCGGAACAGCTTTATACCAAAACCGTTCCGCAGAATGTCAGAGATTTTATTGAAATGAGTGCAACCAAAAAGCCGCCAAAGAAAGTGAAAAATGAAACTGCTGTACAATCAGAAAACTATACTGAATCGTAATTCGCCACAGTTGGCGCAGTGTGCCCTTGTGTGGCGTTTTTGAAGGGACGGTGGGGTATGTTTACCTTTGAAGTTATAAAGGGGAATTTGGGGCGGAATTTGAAGTGCAATTCGGATTATATTAAATGGTCGTGCCTTATATACCGCCTCTCAAAATACTAAAAGAGCGAAAATGTCCTTCGAGGCCACTTGGTTGCTAGTTAAAGTATCGGGGTTGTATCCCCGATACACTAACAGCGGACGGCAAAGCCGACCGCAATTTTGCGAAGGATTTACAATAAAAAGAAAAGGGGTTGTAAATTTGAATGTTTGAAATTTTCGGGGTTGTAACAGAAAAAACGCTGTAGCTACGGCGATTAGACAGGGGTTGATAGCATGAGTTTTCAGAATAAAGTAAAGTTTGCGTTATGGGCATATCCACAGACGATGAAGGATGTGGAAACACATTACAAGGGTGACAACTGCAGGTCGCAGAGTGAATTTATTGAAAAGGCAATCAAGTTTTATGTAGGTTATCTTGACGAGGAAAAAAGCGTGGACTATATTTCTCCGCTGATAACCGAAACTGTGAAGTCTACGATTAAGGGTACTGAGCAAAGACTCTCCCGTTTGATTTTTAAGGTTGCGGTTGAGCTTGGAAAGCTGTCACATATGACGGCGGCAGTGAATGAAGTTGATGACGAGACACTTAAAAATCTTCACATCATGTGTGTGAATGAAGTCAGAAAAATAAATGGCATAATCAGTTATGAAAATGCTGCTGAGTATCAGAGGGAGTAATGTATGCCGAAAATTATTGTGACGAGCCGCTACTTAAAAAGCAGTTCCAAGAAAAAGCTTGGAAACTATGTGAAGTACATTGCAACCCGTGAGGGTGCGGTGCATACAGTTTCCGAAAGAGAAAATTATGTCGGTTATCTTGCGAATCGTCCGGGTGCTGTGAAGTTTAATGCGCATGGATTATTCTCGCAGACCGATGAACCGATTGTTCTTGAAAGGGTCGCTAAAGCTGTCGCAAATCACAAAGGAAATGTCTGGACCCATGTTGTTTCCTTACGCAGGGATGATGCACAGGCTATGGGTTATGACAACCTTACAACGTGGCGTGAGCTTGTTAAAAGACAGATTCCGAATATTGCAAAGCAATCAAAAATTGATATGAAAAATCTGAAATGGTATGCCGCCTTTCATGACAAGGAAACAAATCCTCATGTGCATATCATTGTCTACTCGGAAAACGAGCATGAGGGTTTTCTAACAAATCATGGGATTGAAAAAATACGAAGTGGTTTTGCAAATGATATTTACGCTGACGAACTCCATCACTTCTACGAACAACAAACAGACTTGCGTAATCTTCTAAAAAAAGAATCGGCAGAGCTTATGAAAAAGCTTGCTGAAAACATTTCAATGAATAATATTGATGATGAAATTGTTAATCTTGTTGTAAAGCTGTACACTCAGCTTTCAGAATCGAAGGGTAAAAAAGTTTATGGATATCTGAAATATGATGTCAAGAAAACTGTCGATGAAATTTTTATTAGGCTTGCGAGCGATGAGCAGATAAGGAAGATGTATAACCTGTGGTGTGAGATGGAACAACAAAAGCATGACATATATACCTCTGCAAAGATTGAGTTTCCTGATCTTGCTGATAACAAAGAATTCAGGTCGGTGAAAAATATGATAATACAGACTGTTATGGAAATGGATTTTCCTAATGCAGAGCAAACTCAAATGCAAACCGCAATCGGCAACACAATTTTCAACATGCTTGTTAATTTAAGCAATTTCATTGAAAGTGATTATCATCACAAGTTCCAATCGGGCAGAAAAATGATTGACAGCAAGCTACGAAAAATGATACAGCAAAAGCAGCAGGCTCTCGGACAAAGACCGGAGCATTCACAGGAACAGACATATTAAAAATACCAAAGGCGTATCAGATGATACGCCTTAAATTTTCGTCAATTCCGCCCATTTACGAGGATGGTTTTTGACAAAATCCGATATAATTTTTATGATAACATATGATTATTATATCATAAATTTTGCAAATGTAAAGAGAATTTTAAAAAAATATATTTGAAAAGTGACTTTGAAGGCATTATTTCAAGCTTTTAAGCCGTCACATTTTCAGTCGGAACGGAGGATTTTTATGGCTAAGCGTGGAAGTAATATTTACAAAAGAAAAGACGGTAGATTTGAAGGTCGTGTTGCTGTTGGTTTCAATGAAAATGGGAAAATAAAGTACAAATCTGTTTATGCAAGAACACTTTCTGAGGTCAAGGAAAAGATGGCTGAAGTGCATTCAATAAAAGGCAGTACAAGCATTTCTGCAATTAAAATCACAGTCAAAGATATTGCATATGAATGGCTTTCTTCTGCAAAGCTTCGTGTCAAAGAATCAAGCTATGCAAACTATGAAAATATTGTTTTCAAGCACATTTTACCTGTGCTTGGAAGAGAGCACATTACATCCTTGACCACACAGAAGCTTAATGATTTTATCCACTACAAATTAAACAGTGGACGGCTTAACCGTTCGGGCGGTCTGTCTGCAAAGTCTGTGCGTGACATTATGACTGTGTACCGAAGCATTGAAGCGTATGCAGTCAGAGAATATGGCATAAAACAAACATTTTTTACTATGCCAAAGACAGAGAAAAAACAAACCGATGTATTAAATTCTGCTGAAAGAAAAAGACTTGAAAATTATCTTATTCACAATCCAAGCAACACAAATACAGCGGTTCTGCTCTGCCTTTTTACAGGACTTCGAATTGGTGAATTGTGTGGTCTGAAGTGGGGTGACATTGATTTTGAAAACGGAACACTTTCTGTCAGCAGAACTGTTCAGAGAATAAATAAACATGGCAAATCCGAGGTTGTAATTGGTTCTCCTAAAAGCAAAACTTCAGTTCGTATTGTTCCTATTCCTGAGTTTTTACTAACAATTTTAAAGAGAAAAAGAAAAGATAACAATATTTTTCTTATCACAGGAATAAGCAAACCTACTGAGCCAAGAACTATGCAGAATCGTTTCAAGACGATTCTGAGGGTTTGCGGTATTCGTGATGTAAACTTTCATCTGCTTCGTCACACTTATGCAACTGTTTGCATAGAAAATGGCTTTGACCCCAAGACACTCAGCGAGTTGCTTGGACATTCGGATGCAAGCATAACACTCAACCGCTATGTGCATTCATCAATGCAGCTAAAGAAAGATTATGTAAACAGACTTCAGCTTACAGCTTGATTTTAACCGTCAGAAAATTGTAACTGCATTTCTTTAAATACGGATTCTGCGTTGTTTACAGCTTCTATTTTACAAATGGGCGGAATTGACGAAAGTTAAAATAATACTTCTGTATTTTATTATACCATAAAATTTATATTTTTTCCTGTTGAAATCAAAAGAAAATTATGGTATTATGAAATCACGGAGGTGGTCAGATGATTAGGATTGCTATTGTGGATGATGAAAATAATATCTGTTCATATGTAGAACGATGCTTATTAAATTTATCAAAAATGCATTGCATTTCAATAGAAGTGGATGTATTTAATAGTGGCGAGGATTTGATGAAAACAATTCACGAGTTGTTTTATGATGTGATTTTTCTGGATATAAAAATGCAAAATTTATCTGGATTAGATATTAGTAAAACCATTAGAAATACTATGGGAAACGAAACAACCCAAATTATTTATATATCCGGAAATACAGAATATGCTATTGAAGTTTTTGATTATGACCCTTTTCATTTTTTACCCAAACCACTTAATGAAGAAAAAATTGAAAGTGTTTTTTTAAAACTTATACGTAAACTGAGTTTGAAATCAGAAGCATTTACTTATAAGATTGGGTGTAATTCTGTTAAAGTGGCAATAAAAGATATTATATATTTTGAAAGTGATAAGAGAAAAATTATAATACATTATAACAACAAAGAAGATGAGTTTTATGGTTCATTAGAAAATATTGCCCAACAGTTAGGTAAGCATAATTTTTTGCAAGTTCATAAAAGTTTTTTAATAAATTGTATTCATGTGCGTAAATGTAAATATGAATCACTCGAAATGTCAAATCACATGATTATACCTATTGCTCAATCCAAGAGAAAAGAAGTTCGTGAAAAACAATTGGAATTTATCAATAACGAGGAGGTGTGATATGCATATTACAGCATACAATTTAATTTACATTATCTCTAATCTATTTAACGTATATACAGTGAAATTATTTATGGACAAGTATCTGGAGATAAACCCAAAATACAAAAAGTTAGTTTTTGTGGGTTATGGCACATTTTTCTTAATTACAACTTTATTGTATTTTATAATTGATATTCCTGCAATAATGATGATTGCAAATATTTTATGTTTTTTTGGAATTTCCCTTTTTTACAAAGGCGATATTAAAAATAAAATTATAGCTTCATTTTATATTTATATAGTGGTATTTGTTGTAGAAATTTTAGTAACAGTTCTTACGTTTACGCCATTTATCAGTCCTCTTGAAAAATATGGATACACAAATATATTAGGGCTTTTTATAAATAAAATCTTGCAATTTTTCACGGTACTTCTTTTAAGGAATGTATTTATAAAAAGGAACAAATCGAATGATGATGTTTTACCACTTAAAATATCAATTTCATCTTTGCTTATACCTATTTTAACAATTATAGTAGAAACAATTGTGATAAGTACACCAAATATATCTCAAAATAAAGTTGTTTTGTCTGTTGTTGTTTTATTTATGATTAATTTTGTAGCATTCGTATTATATAATTCATTACTCGAAACGTATAACAATAAAATGAAAAATGTAATCTTAAATCAAGAAAGAGAGTATTATTATAAGCAGTGTTCAATTATGCAAAAGGCAGTAGAAAGTACACAGTCTTTTCGACATGATTTCAATAACCATATGTTAATACTAAATGATTTTATTGCTAATGGTAATATTTCTTCAGCAGAACAGTACCTTAAAAGCTTACAAACAGAACATCAAAAATACAATTCTGTTTATTCGGCAACAGGCAATATAGCAATAGACAGTATATTAAATTATAAATTAAATGGTTTATCCGACAAGAACATAGATATAAACATTGAAGTTAATGTTCCAACTGAATTTTCTGTAGAAATTATGGATATTTCAACTATTTTAACTAATCTGCTTGATAATGCGGCTTACGCATTAGATAAAGCTAAGAATGAGAAAATATTAAATATAAGAATCTTATATAGAAAAGGAATGTTAATTATAAGTATATCTAACAGTTACAATGGCATTGTTTTATATGAAAATGGCGAAATAGTAACAACAAAGAATAATAAGGCCGAACACGGTAAAGGAGTAGCTAACATACGCAAAACAATTGAAAAGTATAACGGATTACTTAAATTCACTCACGATGAAAGTATTTTTACATCGGAAATTCTTTTATATGTATCATAATCTTGGATAATTACAAGAAAACTGTAATTTTTTACAACTTCCCGCACAAGCAATTATAATGGTGTATAATAAATATATCAAAAGAATGCTTGATGAAGGGAGGGTTTTCTTTTGAAAGAATTTATTAAAAAAAATTCTGGTTTTTTATCAGCATTGGCACTTGTATTAACAACATTTACAGTAAATTCAACATGCTTTTTTACAATGCATCAGGACGAAATTCCGGAAGTTGCTAAGAAACTTCGCAAATTCTAATGTTTAATAAGGCATCAATTTATATAGCGGATATTTTAGAACAGCAGAATAGATTTCCTTCTGAAGAAAAAGAAGTATATCGTTATGGTATCCAACAAGGGCTTAATTTAGGACTGAATATATTGACAACATTAATAATTGGTTGTTTATGCGGTATGTTATTTCCGAGCATATTATTTTTAGTATGCTATATGCCTTTAAGAAGCTTTTGTGGCGGATATCATGCTAAAACGCATATTCGCTGTTATATATATTCTGTTATTATGATAACTTGTATTCTTTTGATTTCGAGATACTTTACATTCAACACATTAGTATATGAGATTCTTGTGCTGATTAGCTTTATAGTAATTATGTTGTTAGCACCGGTAGAAGATAAAAATAAGATACTTGATAGTGATGAAAAAAAGTTTTTTCGTAAAAAAGCATGTATTATTACCGTATTAGAGGTATTGTTATATCATATTTTACTTATTACACATTATGTAAACGGCTATAAAATATTATCTGTATCAATATTCTCATTGTCAATCCTTATGATTATAGGGCAAATCAAAAATCATATTCGGATTAATGACAAAATACGCTAATACATAACTGTTATAATGATTTCTTAATTACAAATGCAATAATTATATCATAATTTATGGTCAGTTGCGTTATTATGTAAAAGAAAGATGTGGATTTAAGAAAAATATTTAGGAGGTATTTTTAAATGAAAAAGACATTTAAGAAGATTGCAGCTTCAGTTATGGCAGTGGCAACTCTTGCTGTTGGTTCAGTTGGTATGACGGCAAGTGCATCAACAGGTACAAAATATGTAACAGGTTCTGCAAATTATGGCTCTTGCAAGTATGAGCTGTATTCTTCTGAATGTAATGTAACGGGAACAGTTTATAATAATAGTTCTTCTAAAAGATATATAGTTGAGTATGTTTATACAGCTACTACAGGTACTGGAAGAATGTATAATAGCAATAGCAAATCAAGTAATGTTTCTTCAGGAAGCCGTCTTTCTGTTTCAAAAAATCAGAAGGGACACTCGAGCGGTCAAAAGCACTATTTGAAGGGTGTATTATATGGAAGTACTTCCGGTACAAATATTCCGGTTGTTGAAACAAAATATGTATGTTATACAGATTAACTTGAAATTTAGGCAAATTTGATTTCTGTATATTATCAAATTATTAATCGGGCAACACGACTGTGTAATTTTTGTAATTTATAAGTTGTGTTGCCCGTGTGTTATGTTTAATAAAGAAGGTGATAACATGAAATATGTAATATACAATTTAAAATCTTTGATAAAAAATAATAAAATTATATTTATACTACTTGTTATGTGTATTTCTGTTTCAACATTAATTATTCAATTTTCATATGGCATTTATCAGAATTATCATGTAACCATAGAAAAAGGCGAATCAGAATATACGGAAATTGAAATAGATTTTAATAATAATTCGGATGATTTTGTAACATTAAATGATGTGCTTGCATGTGTAAATCAATTTCCAAAAAATCTATATAATGCAATTGATTTCTGCTCTGTTATTCAAGATCAATGGACGTTTAGGGATACATACAATAATGATATGATTAGCGAGGATGAAGATAATTTAAAAGAATATATGGTGTCGTTTTCATTTGATGAAGATGGAAATTTTATCAATCCTGATAGCTTGCAGCATAATTATGAATTAAATGATTTCATTGAAGGAAATTGGTTTTCTGACAACGAGTATAATAACGAAAATGTTTGTATAATCGGCTTAGGAGGCAATGTTCAGCGTGTGGCTCCTCGTAAAGACAAAAATAACAATGAAGTTTTTTGTATTGATTATGATGGTACTGAATTATATAACTTTTACACTGATGATTTTGGTAATAAATACAGAATAGTAGGATGCAGTGGATTGGGTAATACGATTTTCCCTGTAAATTCTGTAAGTGGAAAATACAGAATGGATTATATTATCATTGTTTTATTTGACAATATAACACAGCTTCAATATGAGGAGTTATCTAATGTATTTGAAAGTACATTAGGTGATTATGTTGAAATGCCTGAGTTAGAATTCAGCGAAAGCACAAATATTTATTTATATAATTCTATTATACTTATTTCCATTTTTATTTCCTTTGCAGCTGGTATAAACTTTGTGATTCTTTTTCATTTCATACTAATGAAAAGAAGAAAAAAAATTGCTGTAATGCGCTTATGCGGCTGTACTCAAAGAAAGGCAGTACTGATATGTCTTTCTGAATGCATAATATTGACTTTGCCTCTATATATAGTTTTCACTATATTATATGACAAAGTTATAATCAAACTTTTTGAAAATATATATCCCTATATGGAATCAGCATTCAGCATTAAAATATATATATTTCTTGGTTTGATTTACTTTAGTATTACTACGCTTATATCCTTTATTACAATTAAACATAATATTAAAAAATCAAGTATTGCAGCGGTGCAAAAGGAGGAATGTTAACAAATGATACTTATAAAATATTCTCTCCGCATATTTAAAAGAAATAAACTTTTGAATTTTTATATCATTCTCCAGATGACCATGGTATTCGTTATGACGCTTTTTATGGTATCCTCTTTTGTTTCAAGATATCAATATTATTCACCTTTTTCAGAGTATATAAATCAAACAGGATATTTTAGCAAACTTTCTTCAGCAACAGAAATATTAAATAATTATGCAGATGAGCCATCTGATATATCAAGTGCGATGAAAAATGTTTCGGAGGACAATGTCATTGCCTCGTATCGAGTGAATTTTGAAAGCAATAATAAGTTTGCTGTTTCTGCATTCAGCTATGATAATGAGTTGTATCAAAAATACTCACCTCAGCTGAAATCAGGAAACTGGTTAAATAAAATTGATGATAACAATAAATACAACGGAATACCGGTAGTTGTGTATGATAATAGCAACACGATAAGTGTAGGAGA
>SVNU01000001.1 GCA_015066715.1 Ruminococcus sp.
AGATTAGGTGTGTTTGCAGCAGTAATGGCATTGCCGTAATCAGAAGCATTGTAGCCAAAACCGTCCATAATAATTAAAGCAACAGGTTTTTTACTCATAAAAAATCAGCCTTTCAGTTTGTATTTATTTCAATTAAAACCCCTTATGTAAGAAGAAAGCATATCCAAAAGTTTTGTCCACTTTTTCAAAAGTGGCGGGGTCGAGGGGCAGAGCCCTCGCAGCACTCCGCAGAGTGCAAAACTTCTTACCGAAGGCGCTTTTACGAGGGGTGAATTGACAAAACAGTCCGGTGGACTGTTTTTCAAGAGGGGACGCTTTGCAAGAGAAAGCGTCCCCTACTATCTGCCCTCTTTTGTCATGCCTGCCGTCTCAGGCGGCACGAAAATCAGAACTAATTCTTAAAATATTATAATCAGCCGTTTACAGCAGCCTGAACGATTGTATTGAAATCTTCTGCCTTGAGTGAAGCACCGCCGATAAGACCACCGTCAACGTTTGGCTTTGAAAGGAGTTCAGCAGCGTTTGCAGCATTCATTGAACCGCCGTACTGAATTGTAACTGCATCAGCAGTAGCCTGGTCATAAAGCTTTGCAAGTGTTGCACGGATAAATGCGCAAACTTCTTCAGCCTGGTCAGCAGTAGCTGTCTTGCCTGTACCGATAGCCCATACAGGTTCGTAAGCGATAACAGTCTTCTTAACATCTTCAGCAGAAACGTCAAAGAGGTCAAGCTTAATCTGACGAGCGATTACTTCTTCAGTAATATTGCATTCTCTTTCCCAGAGAAGTTCACCAACACATACGATTGGCTTTAAACCTGCTGCAAGGGCAGCCTTTGTTCTCTTGTTTACAGTTTCATCTGTTTCACCAAAGTACTGTCTTCTTTCAGAGTGACCGAGAACTACATATTCAACGCCGAGTTCTGTAAGCATGTCAGCTGAAATTTCACCTGTGAAAGCACCGCTCTTTTCAAAGTGAACGTTTTCTGCACCAATCTTAACGTTTGAACCTGCTGTTGTGTTGATAGCAGTTTCAAGGTTTGTGTAAGGTACGCAGGCAATAACTTCTACCTTGCCTTCAGCATTTGCAACCAGTGGCTTGATAGCTTCTAAAAGCTCCTTAGCCTCAGGTCTTGTCTTGTTCATTTTCCAGTTACCGGCAATAATTGCCTTTCTTAAATTCTTGTTCATTTTAAAAAATTCCTTTCATTTGCCGGAAAAATCCGACTGTATATGTTTATAAATAAATATTTAAATTATCATCATCGCAAGAGAAATTCCAAATCCGCAGCACACCGCTGCAAACAGGAAGAAAAAAAGCGCAATCGGTATATCTCTTGGTGTAGGTCTTTTTACTTCTCTGGTTATCTGAGGCTTGTTTTCCTTGTAATAAATATACACATATTTACCTTTCAGAACTCTTTCGGGTTTAAGAATATGGGATACATATTTTACATTTTCATCATAATATTCCACAGTATAGGATGATACTGTATCGCCGGAGCGCTTAGGACGAATCGGTGAAACTGCTTCAATCTTAACTATTTTCGCTTTAGTTTTAATCCACTTGAATTTTTTCACTCTGAATCTGTCAACCCTGTAAAATAAGCTGAATATATGATCAAGCCCGGCTGCAAGCATCCACAAGCCAATAACTGTCAGAAGCAAGCTTACAACAGATAGAATTATAATATCTTCAATATCCATTTTTTAAAAGTAGAGAACAAGAATATACGTCCTTGTTCTCTTATTTTAATTAATTATTTATCAGCGATAACGTCAACGCCCGGAAGAACCTTACCTTCGAGGTATTCGAGTGAAGCGCCGCCACCTGTTGAAATGTGGCTCATCTTGTCAGCAAAGCCGAGCTGCATAACAGCTGCTGCAGAGTCACCGCCGCCGATGATTGTTGTAGCGTCTGTTTCAGCAAGAGCCTTAGCTACAGCGATTGTACCCTTAGCAAGTACAGGGTTTTCAAATACGCCCATAGGACCATTCCATACTACAGTCTTAGCTGACTTAACTGCATCTGCAAAGAGTTCCTGTGTCTTAGGACCGATGTCAAGACCCATCTTGTCAGCAGGAATTTCGTTTGAAGCAAAGATTTCAATGTCGATTTCAGCGTCAATTGGGTCAGGGAATGAAGCTGTTACAGCTGTGTCGATAGGAAGAAGAATCTTCTTGCCGAGCTTTTCAGCCTTTGCAAGCATTTCCTTACAGTATTCAAGTTTTTCATCGTCAACGAGTGATGTACCGATTGAACCGCCGTTAGCCTTGATGAATGTGTATGCCATACCGCCGCCGATGATGAGTGTATCACACTTTTCGAGGAGGTTTGAAATTACGTTGAGCTTGTCAGCAACCTTAGCGCCGCCGAGGATAGCAACGAATGGTCTTACAGGTACTTCTACAGCGTTGCCGAGGTACTGGATTTCCTTCTGCATGAGGTAACCTACAGCTGTTTCCTTAACAAACTTTGTAACACCTGCTGTTGAAGCATGTGCTCTGTGAGCTGAACCGAAAGCGTCCATAACGAATACTTCGTTGTCAACGAGTTCAGAAAGTTCCTTAGCGAAATCTTCGCCGTTCTTTGTTTCTTCAGCGCCTCTGAAACGTGTATTTTCGAGAACTACGATTTCGCCCTCGTTCATTTCAGCAACTGCCTTCTTAGCGTTGTCACCTGTTACTGTATCATCCTTTGCGAATACAACCTTTGTGTCAACGAGTTCTGCAAGACGAGCAGCAGCCGGTGCAAGTGAGAACTTGTCTTCCGGACCATTCTTAGGCTTACCGAGATGTGAGCAAAGAACAACCTTGCCTCCGTCAGCAATAAGCTTCTTGATTGTAGGGAGAGCTGCCTGAATTCTGTTATCGTTTGTGATAACGCCGTCCTTGAGAGGAACGTTAAAGTCAACTCTTACGAGAACCTTTTTACCCTTTACGTTAATGTCTTCAACTGAAACCTTGTTTAAACCTGCCATGTTTAAAAGCATCCTTTCATAAATTATGTTTTATTGAAAATAGTGTCGTTATTTTCTTAACAACTATATTTTACACTATTTTTTTCCATTTTGCAATAGTTTTTTAAAAAATAATCGAAAAAATTTACTTTGCCTTGCTTCTGAAAATAACTCCCACCAGGTCAGGACCCGTATTACAGGTTACTGCCGACCCGATTTCGTTCATATATTCAGGCGGATATCCGAATTTTTTTTCCATTTCCTCTGCCATAGTTTTAGGAAGTGATTTGTTTCTTCCGGACACAACAAGATAAGGAGTACCCGGCTCCATATACTTTTCAATATCCGCAAGCAGCTTCGGGATAATATTCTTTTCACCTCTGATTTTTTCAAGTACAGCCGTACCGCCGCCTGCAAGCTTTATAATAGGACGAAATCCCAGAAGCTCACCTGCAAAAGCAGCCGCCGCAGTAATTCTGCCGGATTTTTTTACATATTTAAGTGTCAGAGGAACGATATGGGCTTCAATTCTTGAGAACCAGTCATTGAGATAATCAACAATATCCTCCGGATTTTCGCCCTTTTTAGCCTTCTGTGCAGCCTGCATTACAGCATATCCGTACATGCCCGAATATCCCCTTGAGTCAACAACATATATTCTCATCTTAGGTCTGCCGGAATCGGATGTTTCTTCCTTGAACTGCTGTACCGCAGCCAAGGCATTGTTATATGTCTGTGAGCCTGTGGAGCAGATGCATATATAGATTACATCAGTCCAGCCCTCATCGTAAAGCTCCTTATATGCTTCAAGAATTTCAAAGGTTGTAAGCTGGGAAGTTTTGGGCATTTCCTGTGCGCTGTCAACCATATTGTAAAATTCTTCGTTGGTAATGTCAACCCTTTCCCTGTATTCCTTACCATCTACGGTAACCGGAAAGTTGAGAATTTTTATTCCGTTTCGCTTTTCATCTTCATACGAAATATCACAGGTGGAATCAGTTAAGATTTTAATTTTCTGCATATTCAGCCTTCTTTCTACCAAGTATATTTTGTCAGCTGACCCTCCCTTGAAAGGTCAGGAAAATCCCATTGCCTCAGCACTTCATAAACCGCAATCGCCACAGTATTTGAAAGATTCAGACTGCGCAGTTCATTTCTCATAGGAACTCTGACGCAGCGTCCGGGATTGTTGTAAAGCAGAGTCTCATCAAGTCCCTTGTCCTCTCTGCCGAAAAAAAGGAACGCATTGTCGGGATAGCAAGCCTCACTGTAAACCTTTTTTCCCTTAGTGGTAAAGAAAAAATATTCTCCCTGATTTTTTGAAAAAAAGTCATCAAGACTGTCGTAATATGAAATATCAAGCTTATCCCAGTAATCGAGACCTGCCCTTTTGAGCTGCTTGTCATTTATTTCAAAGCCAAAAGGTCTAATAAGATGCAGCCTTGCACCGGTAACGGCACAGGTTCTCGAAATGTTTCCTGTATTTTGCGGTATCTGCGGCTCAACAAGAACAATATTAAGATTTTTCACACTAAAATGTCTCCTATCAGATACTTCAATTATATTATACCAAATTTTTTTTATTATTTCAACATCTTTGCAGAATATTTTTTCAAAAAACAAGAACGCCCCTGTCAGGAGCGTTCTGAAAAATTATTTTTTAGCCTTTGCAAGGTATCTTGCTATTGCCGCCGCATCTGCTACGGTAACCTTACCATCTTTGTTATAATCGGCATATGGATTTTCGTCTATGCTGATTGTGATACGCTTTGCAAGTGTTCTTGCGATAAATGCTGCGTCACTGACAGTCATCTTGTCATCACCGTTTGCATCGCCTGTCGGGCGTGTAGTGCCTGTTGCAGTAGTAGTTATCGCTGATGTAACAAATGTAGAAACTGTAGTTACTGTTGTGTTTGTTGTGTTTGTTGTGTCTGAATTTTCAGCTGTTGTGTTTGTTGTTTCGGCTTTTGTTGTTTCTGATGAGGTTGTTGTAAGTGGGGCTGCTGTTGTGCTTTTGCTTGCCTGTGTTGATTCTGAAGCGGTTGTTTTTGTGGCAGAAGTTGTAGTAGCTTTTGTTGTGGTTGTTGTAACTGCCGTTGTTACCGCAGGTGTTGTCTGAACAGGTGCTTCACCCAATGATTCGAATGCATATCCATAGTTTTCTGCATAAGCCTGTGCTGTTGAGTTTTCACAGCCGTAAATAGTACCGTCATAATGTGGATCTGTATAACCTGAATTTTCAACATAAGTTGAATAATTAGAAATTGTATGTCCAGGATTATGATAATCAATTGAAGCTGTTGTATTTATAAAATGTTCTTCACCAATTTCGCAATCAGGATTAGCGATTACTATTTTTTCAAGTTCAGAACACTTATAAAATGCCATAGAACCAATAATTCCAACACTTTCAGGAAGTTCAACATTTACAAGCTTTTCACAATTTGCAAATGAAAAGTCTCCTATTACCTCTATTCCATCTGGTAATTTAATATCAGTTAAGTTATTACATCTTGCAAATGAACCATGTGCTATTCCTTTTATTCCTGCTTTAATATTATCAATACTTTCAATTTCAGCATCACAGCCTATTATCCAGTTATCTAAATATTTAATTCCTTGCTGACTGTCACTAATAGCTGTTGCATTAAACGCACCACTTCCGACAAATTCAACACTTTCAGGAATATTTACTGTTTCTAAATTTGTGCACCCACTAAATGCAGCACCTCCTATTGTTTTAACACCTTCTTCAATAACAACTTGTTCCAATCCTATACAATTGTAAAAAGCGCATGAAGTTATTTTTTCAACATTTCCCGGAATAACTATATTCTTCAGATTTACACATCCTTCAAAAGCGGTATATCCGATTTCTGTAACACTTTTCGGAATTGTTACACTTTTAAGATTTTTACATTCATAAAATCCATTTCCAAGAGTGTTGTTGCCTATTTTTTTAACAGGCAGTCCCTCTATTTCTTCCGGAATATCAACAGATGTGACGTACTTTTTACAACCGGTTATCTCTACATAATCATAGGTTCCATCTTCATTTTCATCAACCTTATCATATTCAAGATAATCACTCCACTGCTTCGATGCCATATACGCTTCAAGGTCAGAAATCACATTAATTTCTGTATCCTCAATCACAGGAGGGATTTCTATTGTATATGTCCCGCTTTCTAAAGAATAGCAGCCATCACTTCGCCATGTTCCTGTTCCTTCTTCATCATAAATAGAATAATTTAAATTATTTTCGGGTTCTATATAAATACATGTTGCTTCATCTAATGTAAATGTTAGCTCTGCTTTGGAATATGCCGGAATAATATAGCTTTCAAGATCCTTAAGTTCTTTTTCTTCTGATATAACCTTATAAACACTCAGCGAAACAGTTGCCGCTTCATCGCCCTCAATCCAGTTATTATACTCATAATCTTCTACATCAGAAAGTAGAGAACTTAACCGAATATTATAATTCTGTCCTGCTATCAATTCCTCAGTCAAGCCATTTCTATAATCCGATGAACCCATACCAAAGCTTTCAGAATCACTGTGGTCAATCCATAAGAAGTGATATTTATCACTTTCTGTTTCAATATAATATTCACCTGATTCCTCAGGAGTGAATGAAAGTTCAACTTCGCTATTGTAATCCAATTGGTACTCATTTTTACCAAGTTCAGCTGTATCTTCACTATCAGATACAACAGTTATTTTGCCGGGATATAAAGACAGAGTATCAGTCTTTTCACAAGAACTATCACCATCAAAAACAGTAAAACCATTAGGCTTAATACCTATAAAATATTCTGTTCCGATTTTTGCATCAGATGGAATAGTAAAGTCTATATATGCAATACTGCCGTCACTAATTGCCCCAATATCATATGTCATAACAGTGACACCTCTCTTTCCAGAAACTGAAGATAATACACGGAATACACGGGTGTCGCTGCTATACGCTTCACTTGATGAAAGTGACTCATCATGCCAGAATATATATCCCTCTAAAGCTTCCATTAGATTATCAGCTTTTACATTCAATTCTAAGGTAACTGTTTTACCGGGGCATCCCTCAGCACTTGTCATATATAATGATGGTGTTGGCATATCTTCATATACATAATTATAACTATATTCACAATCACCAAACATTTTTCCATACTTTTGAGCATAGTCATAAGCAGTAGAATTTGTATCAGCATAGATTTTTGCTAAACATGATATGGTGTTTATGTCATCATAAATTTCACATTCAGCATTTTCTATTATGATTTTTCCGGTAAAATCGTCAAACGCTCCATCTCCTATACTTGTAACGCTGTCAGGAATTGTTATGCTTATAAGAGATTTGCAACCACTAAATGCTGAATTTCCTATACTTGTAACACTACTCGGAATTATTATGCTTTCAAGAGATTCACAATAATAAAATGCCGAATCTCCTATACTTGTAACACTACTCGAAATTGTTATGCTTTCAAGAGATGTACAATCTTCAAATGCATAATCTCCTATACTTGTTACACTGTCAGGAATTACTACATCACCCAAACAAGTTTTTCCATCAATTAAAATATTATTTACAATAACAAACGGATTTTCAGACCGTTTCGCTTTAAGCCATGGTGTATTGTAAAACACGTTATATCCAATACTTGTAACGCTGTCAGGAATTGTTATGCTTTCGAGAGATGTACAATGCGCAAATACACGATCTCCTATACTTGTTACACTGTCAGGGATTGTTACGCTTGTAAGAGAGTCACACCTTAAAAATGCGTAATCTCCTATACTTGCAACAGGCAATCTCTCAATCTCACTCGGAATCTCTACTTCCGTTGCCGATGTATCACAATATGTTATTTCAATAAAGTCGTATGTTCCGTCCTCATCTTCATCGACTTTCTCATAATAGAGATAATCTCCGTATTGTGCTTTATCGGAGTAGCTTTCAGCCTCAGCAATTAAAGGCTGTACCCCCCCCCGAAAACATTTGTGTGCCGCACAAGGACATTGCAGTAACTGATGCTAATGCAATGCTTGTAAGTCTTTTTGCAAATTTCATTTTTACAAAACCTCCTATTATTTTTGATAAACATATTTTATCATATTTCAATAAAATTGTCAAGATATTATGAAATTATTTCAAGGTTTATTACATATTTTCCTGTGCATAATAGCTGATAAGGGAAAAATCCCAATAAAAATCAAATCTTTTCAGGAGTTGATACACATGGAATACAAATCAATAATCAAAGGCGCAGCAGTAGGAATGATGGCAGGAACAGCCTGCTATATCATTTCACGTTCTTCCGACAGAAAAAAGAAATCCTTAAAAAGAAACGCAACCAAGGCAATCAAGGCATTTTCAAATGCTGTAGGCTGTTTTTCATCAATGATGGGTTAAGGGCATATTTAAGGGAGGCTTGCATGGGGATTTTCTATTACTGCTTAATCGGTATTTTAACAGGACTTGCAAACGGTCTTTTCGGCTCGGGCGGCGGAATTGTCGCCGTTCCCATGCTGAAAAAAAGCGGACTTGACATAAAGGAAGCTCATGCAACCTCTCTTGCCCTTACACTTCCTCTGAGCATCGTAAGCTGTATATTTTACCAAGATGTTGTAAGGGACATTTTTTCCGATACTCTTGTTCTGATTCTGTTCGGGCTCGGCGGCGCATGGGTCGGCGGAATACTTATGAAAAAACTAAAACCCGAATATCTGAAAAAAGCATTCGGACTGCTTCTTGTCATTTCGGGAGTAAGGCTGTTTTTTAAATGAATTTTTTATTGTATATCGCTTCATTCGCAACTGGTATCGTTGCTTCACTGGGGCTTGGCGGAGGCATGATACTTATTCTGTACATGACTCTTATTGATAATATCCCACAGATTAAAGCACAGGGAATTAATCTTCTTTTTTTCATTCCTGTTGCTGTTTCTGCACTTGTTATTCATACTAAATCAGGGCTTGTTAAATGGAAGAAAATTATTCCGTCAGTAGTATGCGGAATTATAGGCGCAGCAGGCGGTGCGTTTCTTGCAAAGGCTATGGGAAACAGCTTTCTTACAAAGGCGTTTGCCGTGTTTGTTCTTGTAATCGGAATCAAGGAGCTTTTTTGGGGAAAAAAATGAATTTTAATTTTCGTGCCGATTAAATCGGCACAAAATTAAATATCGAGGTTTTTCTACAGGCTGAAGGAACGCCCTTAGGCGTTCCTCATCTTACATATCCTTCGGCGTTTTACCGCTATTTTTACGATACCCCATATAGCTTTCAAGTATAATCGTTGCGGCAACAGCGTCAACAACCGCTTTGCGCTTTTTACCCCTCGTATTTGTTGTGTTAAGGTAATTGTGCGCCGAAACCGTTGTACATCGCTCGTCCCACAGCTCTACCGGAATACCCGTAATTTCCTTTATTTTTTCAGCAAAGAGAGTACATTTTTCGCATCTCTCACCTACTGTATTATTCATGTTTTTCGGATAACCAACAACTGCAATATCCGCCTTGTTTTCAAGAATTTTTTCTGCGGTCTTTTTTACACATTCATCAAAATCCTTTTCCTGTATCACACAAAGCGGAGAGGCAAGCATTTCTGTTTTGTCGCACATAGCAAGACCTGTCCTTGAATCACCAAAGTCAACAGCAATAATTTTCATGTCTTACTCCTTACCATGGCTTGACAGTGCCTATAATATCCTTAACCGATGCAATATTATTGCTGTCAAGGAAGCTGTTAATTCCTTCGATTGTCTTAATCGGAGCATATGGGTCTGTGAAAATTGCCGCACCAATCTGAACAGCAGAAGCACCTGCCATCATCATTTCAACAGCATCCTCGCCGCTTGCGACACCTCCCATGCCGATTATAGGAATGTTTACGGCATTTGCAGTCTGCCATACCATTCTTACGGCAATCGGAAAAACAGCAGGGCCTGACATACCACCCATATTGTTTTTAAGGATTGGTCTGCGTGAGTTAATATCAATTCTCATTCCAAGTACTGTATTGATAAGCGAAAGTGCGTCAGCACCCTCGGCTTCAACTGCCTTTGCAATATCGGTAATACTTGTAACATTAGGTGAAAGCTTTACAACAAGCGGTTTTTTTGTAGCCTGTCTTACAAGCTTTGTAATGCCTGCCGCACCATCACATGTAGCACCGAATGCCATACCGCCCTGCTTTACGTTAGGGCAGGAAATATTAAGTTCAATCATATGAACGTCAGTCTTGTCAAGCTTTTGCGCAATTTCGATACATTCCTCAGCAGTAGAGCCTGCGATATTTGCAAGAATAACAGTATCCTTTTTCATAAGATTCGGAAGCTCTGTTTCAATAAATGCATCTATACCCGGATTCTGTAATCCTACAGAATTGAGCATTCCCGCCGGTGTTTCAGCAATTCTCGGCGCTGGATTACCGTTTCTCTTTGTAATGGTAGTTCCCTTTGTTGCTATTCCTCCAAGCTTTGAAAGAGGGAAAAGTTCTTCATATTCCCTGCCGTAGCCGAAAACGCCGGATGCAGGAATAACAGGGTTTTTAAATTCAACCCCCGCAATTTTTACAGATAAATCAGCCATTACCAGATTACCTCCTTAGCGTCAAATACAGGACCGTTCTTGCATACGTGTGCATGATGCTCCTGTCCGTCCTTTTTGGTTTTGCATGCGCATACAAGACATGCACCGATTCCGCAGCCCATTCTTTCTTCGAGGGAAACTTCGCAGTAAACATTGTATTTTTCGCATACTGCCGCAATGTTTTTAAGCATCGGTGTAGGGCCGCATGTCATAACAGCGTCAACTCCGCCCTTTGCAAGAATTTCCTCAAGGGGCTGTGTTACAAAGCCTTTTATGCCTGTTGTGCCGTCATCTGTACAGAGAATTGTCTGTGCACCTGTGTTTTTGAAATCATCCTGTAAAATAACAGCGTCGGCTGAACGGAATCCGGAAATAACCGTTGCCTTTTCGCCGTAAATCTGCGCAAGTGGAAGCATCGGAGGTGTACCTATACCGCCTCCTACAAGCACTACATTTTTGTAGCTTTCATTTACAGTGAAGCCGTGTCCCAGAGGTGCAAGCATATCAATGAGAGTACCCTCATTGATTTCGGAAATCTTCTTTGTACCCTCACCCTTTACGATAAATACAATTCTGAGAGTTCCGTTTTCCTTGTCAATTTCGCAAATTGAAATCGGACGTCTAAGTGTACTTCCCTGCGGAAGAATGTGGACAAACTGTCCCGGCACTGCCACCTGTGCAACCTCAGGGCAAAGAATTTTTATACTGAAAATATCCTTTGCAAGTGCTTTCTTTTCGACAACTATATATTGTCCCTGTGTGTACTTCATATTTTTTCATCCTTTCATTTATATTTTTCCTGTTTTACTTTTACAACAGTAAATTCGTTTTCATATTTTAAATATGTATTTTTAAAATAACCTTTTGCAGCTGACTTTTCAAATATCCTTTTTACTTTCTTTTTCGGCATTTCCATAAAATCCGCAAGCTCCTGTGCAGTAGTTTCCTTTTTGGAATACTCGATAAACACTGCAAGCTTTCTCACCCATTTCAACAACAGGTATCTTTTATAGCCGAGTACAAAAAGCAGCAGAAAGGTTGCAAACACCGTGCCTATGATTATAAGGGGAACCACATCCTCCTCAAGGGAAATGAAATCCCCACCGCCTGTCAGTGCCATAGCCACAGTTGCCCACAAAAACAATGTCACAATAGCAGATATAACCATAACCACTACTGAAATCACATTTGAAACCGAAATTGAGCCTTGAGAAAAATATTCAGGCTTATTGCCTCCGGACTTTGAAATAACAACACTGTTTTTGCACACATATGCATTTTTTATAAAGCCTTTTCCGGCCGCCTTATTAAAAATCACTTTAACTTTTTCCGGCGGCATTTCAATAGCATATTCCGATATATCCGCAAGAGTGATTTCTTCCTTTCCACTGTCCGTGATATATAATGCAATCTGTTTCAGCGGCTGTACAATTTTATAGCTTCTGTAGGAACGGATAAACAAAAATGCATATGCCGATATATATCCAATATCTGCTGTTATAATACCGGCTCTGTTTTCTGTATCCTCCGAAATATTACCCATTAATGTTAGGACGCAGAATCCTGCACATACAACACTTAATATCATAATCAGAACAGACATCGTATCCGACTTTTTCATTTTCTTTTCATCAAGTAGCATTATCTCCTCCAAAATCTTACTTCCTGCAATACCTCACAGAATAAATCTTATCATCAAACCTTGAAAGGGAAACAGTCTCCCCTTCTTCATTCATCGGATCCATGCAAAGAAAATTATCCTCGTCCGAACCAACAACAAGTACAAAGTGATAATTTCCGTTTTCTGTTTTAACGCAGACTATGGGGTATTCTTTATTATTCAGAAGCTTTTCCATGCCATTTCCCTTAAACTCCGATGACTCACAGCCGATAAACTCAACTTCCAGCACCTCTCCTGCTTTGGTCCAGTCAAGGTTGCCTTCACTGTCATAAACACCATTTTCACTGAAATACTCATTAAGTGTTTTCGGAGTGATTTCATCAAGTCCGGAAACCTCAATTTCCTGCATTAAAACCATTGACGCAATACATGTAACAAGACAGCCCGAATCAGACATTTTGTATTTTGAATCACCTAAATTATCCTCTGCCCAGCGTTTGTCTTTCTGATAAAAGAAAACCGTATCGGAAGAACTTATTTGATTTTCCGGCATAACCGTTTCGGCGTTTCTGTTTTTGTAAAGATAAAGTCCCCCAGCCACAATCATAATAATCAGCACACCGCACAACAGAAGATAAATCAGCTTATTAGCAATTGTTTTCATAGTTTTACCCCTTTACGTCACTGCCGCAGAAGTTACATTTTCCCACAAAGCCTTTTCGTACGGTTATGTCCGCACCGCAGTCTGCACACTTCACAACAACATACTGAATATTTTGCGATGTACCGCCATTGAGTACAATTCTGAAATTGCCGCCCTCATTGTTAAGGCTTGCATTAATTATATACCCTTTTGAAATAAGCTTATGAAAAAGCCTGAAAAAATCATCGTCAGGCATACCCATAAGAAGTGCTATTCTGCTCAGCGGAATTTCGCCGTCCATATCTCCTCTGAAAATATTGTCAAGCATTTTCGCCTTACTTACAAACCGGATTTTTCTGATTCCAATATATACTGCAAATGCTCCCACAAGTGAAATAAACAATGATATAACCGCCGTTGTAACATCATTATCAAGCGAATCTATTTCACCGGTCAATGTCATTATCACACCCAAAAACCAGAATAACGCATGTCCTCCGCCAACAAGACAAAGGAGTATTCCGATAAGACTTGAAAATGATGTTTTACTTTTCGAAATAAACATAACTTCCTCCTGCTCTTATGAATCAAGATTGGCTTTACAAAATGTGCATTTTGCGTCAGAACCTTTTTGAATTTTGTTTTTTAGACCGCATTCACTGCATTCAATATATGTATATTCAGTAACTTCAGATGGTATTTTAAGGCTTGGAACAATTTCATCAAATCCATTTATATTAATAATACCTAAATTTATAATGTATCCCTTAGAAACAAGCTTTCTGAAATATTTTACAAAGCTTTCATCAGACATTTTCATAAATACTGCTGCTCTGTGAACTGTCAGTTTCTCCTCAATATGAAGCAAAATAAACTTTTCAAGCACTTCTGTTTTATGCAGGTAAGTATATCTGTCAAATGCTTTTATAAAAATTATCAGGCATATAAAACAAATTATTTCGGTAAAATCCTTTTCATCTGTTATATCCCGAATTACAAAAACAGATATAATACCTGTCAGAAAACTCAATATCCATATAGCTGCCGCCAGAATACAAACAGCTATTGCAATTGTTTTTTGAATTTTAAGCTTTCTTTCCGATACAAACATAAAACACCTCATTGCTTTTTTATGTTTATTTCCCGCCTGTGAAATTAAAATATAAATCTGAAACAAAAATCACTTTATACAATACAGGGCGGAATAAAATTCCGCCCTATTTAAGTTATATCTTAGTGATGTCAACCATATCAACATCGTCTATAGTTCTGTTTGTCTTGAGTACATTTGCAAGGGATTTTGCTGTATCAATTGCAGTAAGACTGCATATTGAACGTTCAACAGACTTACGGCGCATCTTAACGGAATCTCTTTCAGGAAGACGTCCCTTTTCAGATGTTGAGATAACGTAATGAATCTTTCCGCTTTCAAGAAGTGAAAGAACATTCGGTTCTGCTTCCTCTGAAATCTTGTTAACAAGATTTGTTGCAATCATGTTCTTGTTAAGTGTGCTTGCTGTACCGCTTGTACCGTAAATATCAAAGCCCATTGACGCAAACTTGTCGGCAATTGAAATTACCTCCTGCTTATCCTGATCTCTTACTGAAATCAGCACGCCGCCTTCCTTCTTGAGGTCGTAGCCAGCAGCAACAAGTCCTTTAAGAAGTGCGTCCTCAAAGTTCTTTGCAATACCCAGACATTCACCTGTTGACTTCATTTCAGGTCCGAGCATTGTATCAACGTCCTGAAGCTTTTCAAATGAGAATACAGGTACTTTAACTGCAACATATTCGCTCTTTTTGTAAAGACCGCTTTCATATCCCTGCTCTTTAAGAGTTGAACCAAGCATAATCTTTGTTGCAATATCAACCATCGGAATACCTGTTACCTTACTGATATAAGGTACTGTTCTTGAAGAACGTGGGTTAACTTCGATTACATAAACCTCATCATTGTAAACAACATACTGAATGTTTACAAGACCCATTACCTTGAGCTCGAAAGCAAGCTTCTTTGTATAGTCAATGATTGTATTTACAATTTTCTCTGAAAGTGTCTGTGCAGGATATACAGAGATTGAGTCACCTGAATGAACGCCGGCTCTTTCAATATGCTCCATAATACCCGGAATGAGGAAGCCTTCGCCGTCACAGATAGCGTCAACTTCAACTTCCTTACCCATCATGTACTTGTCGATAAGAACAGGGTTTTCTATCATTGTACGTGTGATGATGTCCATATATTCCACAACATCCTTACGGTTGTGTGCAATAATCATGTTCTGACCACCAAGAACGTATGAAGGACGAAGAAGAACAGGATAACCAAGCTTTTCGGCAACCTCAACAGCTTCAGCTGTTGTCATTACTGTATAACCGTCAGGTCTTGGAATACCGCACTTTTCAAGAAGCTCATCAAATCTTTCTCTGTCCTCCGCAGCATCAATGCTGTCAGCAGAAGTACCGAGGATATTAACACCCATATCTGCCAGATGACGTGTAAGCTTGATAGCTGTCTGACCGCCAAACTGAACTACAACACCGTAAGGCTTTTCAGTTTCAATAATAGACTCAACGTCTTCCCTTGTAAGCGGGTCAAAATAAAGTCTGTCGCCTGTATCAAAGTCAGTTGAAACTGTTTCAGGGTTGTTATTGCAGATAACTGCCTCATAACCTTCTTCCTTGAGTGCCCATACGCAGTGTACCGAACAGTAGTCAAATTCAATACCCTGACCGATTCTGATAGGACCTGAACCGAAAACGATGATTTTCTTCTTGTCGCTATTTTTTGCGTCGATAAATTCCTTTGCTTCATTTTCTTCATCAAATGTGGAGTAGAAGTAAGGTGTCTGTGCCTTGAACTCGCCTGCACATGTATCAACCATCTTGTAAACAGCATTTTTCTTCATAGGGCATTTCTGTCCTGAAATACGCTTGATTGTGCTGTCAAGATAACCGAACTTCTTTGCAGTAAGATACTTTTCTTCATCAAGTGTACCTTCAGCAAGCCATCTTTCAAGTTCAACAAGATTCATGAACTTTTCAAGGAACCATTCATCAATAAGAGTGATTTCATGAATTTTATCTATGGAAACATCACGCTTTAAAAGCTCATATACCTGGAACATTCTTTCGTCATCGGCATTTGCAATTCTCTTTAAAAGTTCCTTTGTGGAGAACTTTTCAAACTTCTTCATGTTCATAGTATCAATGCCAAGCTCAATTGAACGTACTGCCTTCATGATAGCCTGTTCAAAGCTTGTACCGATTGACATTACTTCACCGGTAGCCTTCATCTGTGTACCGAGAGTTCTCTTTGCGTATACAAACTTGTCAAATGCCCACTTAGGGAACTTAACAACAAGATAGTCTATTGTAGGTTCAAAGCATGCATAAGTGTTGCCGGTAACCTGATTTACAATTTCATCAAGAGTATATCCGATGGCAATTTTTGTAGCAACCTTGGCAATAGGGTAACCTGTTGCCTTTGAAGCAAGGGCTGATGAACGTGAAACACGAGGATTTACTTCGATTACCGCATAATCGAGTGTTTCAGGGTGAAGCGCAAACTGACAGTTACAGCCGCCTTCTACCTGAAGCTCTGAAACAATATTCATAGCGGCAGTTCTGAGCATTGTAAATTCCTTTGTTGAAAGTGTTACAGCAGGAGCAACTACGATACTGTCACCTGTATGAACACCGACAGGGTCAACATTTTCCATTGAGCATACTGTAATTACATTATCCTTGCTGTCACGGATAACCTCAAATTCAATTTCCTTCCAGCCGCTGATACATTTTTCAATAAGAATCTGTGTAATAGGTGAAAGTCTGAGACCGTTTTTGGAAATATCACGAAGCTGTTCTTCGTCATGTGCAATACCGCCTCCTGTACCGCCAAGAGTAAATGCAGGACGTACAATTACAGGGTAACCGATTTCCTTTGTAAAATCAACAGCATCCTCAATAGTTTCAACAACCTTTGAAGGGATACAAGGCTCACCAATCTTTTCCATTGTATCCTTGAACGCCTGTCTGTCCTCTGCCTTATGGATTGTTTCAGGATTAGCACCAAGAAGCTTTACATTGTTTTCCTCAAGGAAGCCTTCCTCTGCAAGCTGCATTGAAAGAGTAAGACCTGTCTGTCCGCCGAGAGTTGAAAGCACACTGTCAGGCTTTTCAATCTTAATTATTCTCTTTACTACGTCAAGTGTAAGCGGTTCAATATAAATCTTGTCCGCCATAGCCTTATCTGTCATGATTGTGGCAGGGTTTGAGTTAATGAGAACAACCTCAAGACCTTCCTGCTTGAGCGCACGGCATGCCTGTGTGCCGGCATAGTCAAATTCGGCAGCCTGTCCGATAATAATCGGACCTGAACCAATTACGAGTACTTTTTTAATATCCTGTCTTAACGGCATATCAGTGCATCTCCTTTTCCATCATTTCAATAAATTCCTTTGTAATGTATCCGGTATCCTGTGTACCATCCTGGGATTGTGGATAGAACTGTACAGAAATAGCGTTAATTCCGCTGTATTTAATACCTGCACATGTATTGTCATTTGCATTTACATGTGAAATTTCACCGACTTCCGGAGTAACACTGTCAGATAAAACCACATATCCGTGATTCTGTGTTGTAACAAATGTCTTACCAAGCTTCTTGTCAACAACAGGCTGATTTGAACCTCTGTGACCATACTTCATCTTTTCGGTTTTTGCACCCTGTGAAACAGCTAAAATCTGATGACCAAGGCACACACCAAGCATAGGAATACCAAGCTTTGCGATTTCCTTTACATTTTCAATGATTTCAGGATTTTCCTCAGGATTTCCTGCACCGTTTGACAAAACAACACCGTTTACGCCAAGCGCCCTGATTTCATCAGCTGTTACAGTTGCCGGAACAAGAGTAACCTCACAGTTTCTGCCTGTAAACTCATTGATAAGACTGTTTTTGCAGCCGAGGTCAATCATGGCAACCTTATATTCTGCGTTTTCACATGTATAAACCTTATTTTCGCTGCATGTCACTGACTTTACAGCGTTTGCAGGTCTGAATTCAGCAAGCTGCTTTAAAAGCTCATCCTTTTTATCATTAACATTTTCTGTAGTAATAACTGCATTCATAGCACCTTTATCACGGATAATACGTGTAAGGCAGCGTGTATCAATTGAATGAATACCAATAACATTCTTTTCCTTTAAAAAGTCATTGATATTGCCCTTGCATCTGAAATTGGAAGGAGTATTGCACCATTCTCTTACAACGTAACCGCTTACCTGTGCCTTCGGTGACTCATAATCTTCATCATTTACACCGTAGTTTCCTATAAGAGGAAATGTCTGTGTAACAATTTTACCGAAGTTTGTAGGGTCGGTAACAGTTTCCTGATAACCGATTACAGAAGTTGTAAAAACAACCTCTCCGAATGAAGTTCCCTCTGCGCCAAAGCTGCGGCCCTCAAAAACTGTTCCGTCTGCCAGAAGCAGATATGCTTTCTGACTTTGATTAAATATTGACATCCAATCATTCCTTTCAAAAATACCTTCCACTTTTGAAAAAGTGGAGCAAAAAACTATATGTCGGTTAAAGGCAGATATTATTTAAGATTGATATAAGCAGTAATATCTTCCTTCATTCTGACAGCTTCCCTTCTTGCTGCCTTTGCAAAATCCTGTTCAGGACAGTTTTCTTCGTTCTTGTATGCACACATAATTGCTCTTGATGAGTTTACAATTGCCCCAAGACCCTTTTCATCAAAGGCACCGGCAATACCCTGTGCACCGCCGCCCTGTGCACCGTAACCAGGTACAAGGAACATAGTATGCGGAAGTCTTTTTCTAAGCTCTGTAAGCTGGTCAGGATATGTTGCACCAACAACGGCACCAACAGATGAGTAACCATATTCACCAATCTGTTCGCTGCCCCAGTTTTCACACATATCACCCATTACAGCATATACAGGAGTTTCACCGATAAGCTTGTCCTGAAGCTCGCCGCTTGACTTGTTTGATGTCTTTACCAGTACAAAAATACCCTTGTCCTTTTCACTGCACACTTTAAGAAGCGGAGCAATTCCGTCAGTACCAAGGTAACCGTTTACTGTAAGAGCGTCTGCACCGAATGGCTCGCATTCCGTATCACCCACCATAACTGTACCAAGATGAGCAGTTGTGTACGCTTCCATAGTAGCTCCGATGTCATTTCTCTTACCGTCTGTAATTACAAACATTCCCTTTTCCCTGGCGTAAGCGATTGTCTTAACCAGTGCCTCAACACCATAGAAGCCATACATTTCGTAGTAAGCTGCCTGCGGCTTGATTGCTGGTACAATATCATAAATTTCATCAATTATCATTTTGTTAAAGGTGAAAATTGCATTAGCTGCTGCCTTTAAAGTCTGACCGTCCTTTGCAAAGCATTCCTGCTTTATAAATTCAGGAACATAGTCAAGCCTCGGGTCAAGACCTACAACAGTAGGATTTTTTGTTTCAATGATTTTCGCTATCAGTCTGTCAAATGACATGGTACAAAACTCCTTTTATATAAATTTATTTTTCAAAAAACATAAGCTTTCCGTCAGAAATTGTTCCGACAGTCTTTCCTTTAAGCGTCATGCCCTTAAAGGCTGTATTTTTACCCTTTGACCTGAAATTCTCCGGATTTACAACCCATTCTTTTTCAAGGTCTGCAAGCACGATATTCGCCGGCTGTCCTGCCTCAATTTTTTCAACAGGCAGTCCGAGAATTTCTCTCGGCCGTACCGACATCAAATCAATAAGCTTTTCAAGGGATATTTTTCCTGTATGGAAAAGACCTGTAAGAGTTGCCGCAAATGAAGTTTCAAGTCCGACAATTCCATTCGGTGCCTTGAGAAAATCCGACTTTTCTTCCTTTGAATGAGGAGCATGGTCGGTTACGATACAGTCGATTGTACCGTCAAGTATTCCCCCGATAATTGCCTGTCTGTCCTCCTCCTCACGAAGCGGCGGATTCATTCTGTAATCCGCATCCCTTGTAAGAAGCTTTTCATCCGTCATTGTAAAATAATGCGGACAGGTTTCACATGTAACCTTAACGCCCTGCTGCTTGGCCTTTCTTATAATATCAACACTGCCTCTGGTGCTCACATGCGCAATATGAATACTGCAGCCGGATGTTTCGGCAGTGAGAATTTCCCTTGCGGTTATTGTATCCTCCGAAGCCCTGTCCATTCCTTTAACGCCCAGCTGCTCCGAAATTCTACCCTTGTTGATAATTCCGCCGTCGATTATTTTCAAGTCCTCACAATGGGAAATCACCGGAAGTCCTGCTTCCTCAGCCGCAATCATTCCGCTTCTGAGCATTGTCTGACTTTCAACAGGTCGTCCGTCATCAGAAACCGCAATTGCACCTGCTGCCTTGAGCATCTTGTAATTGCAGAGTTCCTTGCCCTCAAGACCCTTTGTAATGCATCCCACAGGATAAACCTTAACGCCTGTACCCTTTGCCTTTGTTATGATATATTGTACTGTTTCAGCGCTGTCTGTTTCAGGCTTTGTATTCGGCATACATGCAACACCTGTAAATCCGCCTGCCAGAGCCGCACTGCAGCCTGTAACAATATCCTCCTTATAGGTAAGTCCGGGGTCTCTGAAATGAACGTGCATATCAAAAAATGCCGGCATAGCCACAAGACCTGTACAGTCAATCTCCCTGTCACTTTCACAGATTATGTTTTCATCAATCTTTTTTATTATTCCGTCTGCAATATAGATGTCGCAGATTTTATCCATGCCCTTATCAACGGCACGGAGATTTTTCAGAAGTATTGAACTCATTTTATCATTCCTCCTGCATAGAATAAATTGCAACACTGTCAGAGCCGTCTGTTTCCCTTACAAAAACCTTAACGCTTTCCTCCCTTGAGGTAGGAAGATTCTTTCCGACATAATCGGGTCTTACAGGAAGCTCCCTGTGTCCCCTGTCAACCAGAACAGCAAGCTGTATCGATTGGGGTCTGCCCCGCTCCATAATAGCGTCAATAGCTGCTCTTGTACTTCGTCCTGTATAGAACACATCGTCAATAATCACTATTTTTTTGTTGCTGACATCAAAATCTATTTTTGTCCTGTCAGCTGTACTCGCCGGCTTACGGTCATCACGAAACGCCGTTATATCAAGCGCACCGCAGGGAACTTTTTCATTTTCAAGCTCGGCAATCTTATCGGCAATTCTCTGCGCAAGAGCAACACCCCTTGAAAAAATCCCTATAACACAAAGGTCCTGCGTACCCTTATTGCGTTCAAGAATCTCATAGGTAATTCTTGCAATTGCCCTTTTCATATTGCTTTCATCCATAATGACAGCTTTTCTTTTCACTCTATCACCTCTTACAGCAATAAAAAACGCTTACCTGCCCCGTAGACAGATAAGCGTGAAATACTTACAGATATAGCTATATCAATATTAATAATCACACCTTGTCAATCTCACGGGATCAACTTAAAGGTTTCAACTGCATAATATTATAGCACAAAAAAATTCATTTGTCCAGTATTTTTGATATATTTTTCTCATTTTTTCATTTCCGCTATCAGAAATTTAATTTTCTTTCCTTCATCCATGAACATTTTTTCGTGCTCGGTTTCGTAGTTTACGCCCTCATAGCTTCCGTCATGCAGGTCAAAGGTTTTGTATTTTATTTCAAAGCCCGCCTGCTCAAAATACTCAAATGATTCTTCAAAAAGCTCATCATCATCTGTTTTAAAATGAATTTCACCTTTTAAGAAAGTCTTGTATTTTTCCAGCTGACGAAAATGGGTAAGGCGTCTTTTTTTATGCTTACCCTTAGGCCACGGATTACAGAAATTTATGTAAATTCTTTCTATCGGATCATTATCATCAAATACATTGTCAATCTGCTCGATATTCTTTATAAATATCCTTACATTATCCATAGGTATTTTTTGCTGCTCATACGCCGCTTCAAGCTTTCTTTTGGCAAGAACAAGCATTTCATTTTTTATGTCAACAGCAATAAAATTAATGCCTGTATTATCCGGTGCCGCCTGCGAAATAAATCCGCCCTTACCGCATCCAAGCTCCAGATATATGGGTGCGTTATTTTTAAACTCGTTTTTCCATTTACCTTTCAGTGCTTCAGGCTCATTTATGCAGAAATCACATGCCTCAAGCTCTGGCTTTGCCCACGGCTTACATCTTATTCTCATAATTTCTCTCCATTTCAAATTAACTGTAAGAATATTATAACACAAATTTCAGAAAAGTACACTATTTTTTCAAAAAAATTTTGTTGACACTACAGCAGTCATTATTATATAATATAGCTATCAACTGAAAGGAAATAAAATTATGAATATCAGCCTTAAAGATATACCATACGAAAAATTCGGACTCAATCCTGAAAACTACTCACCTGTTTTAATCCCGTTCACACTCAATTATTCACAGGAGCTTGGCAAAAGAAAACGCCCCTGTGTAATTATATGCCCCGGCGGCGGTTACGAATTTTTATCCGACAGGGAAAATCAGGCGGTTGCAATGAGATTTGCTTCATACGGAATTAATGCATTTGTTTTAAAGTACAGCGTTAAAAGTCCCTTTCCGGCAGCATTGCTTGAGCTTGCATGTGCTGTAAAATATGTGCGTGAAAATGCAGAAAAATATGATATTGACCCTGACGCAATTATAGTTTGTGGCTTCTCAGCAGGCGGTCACCTATGTGCATCTCTTGGTACGCTTTACAGCAGCTATCTCGGAAGTTGCTTTACATCAAAGGAAATAAAACCTGATGCAATGCTTCTGTCATACCCTGTTATTACAAGCGGCAGATACCGTCACAGCGGTTCAATTGAAAGTATACTCGGCAGCAACCCGTCAGACGAAATTCTTGAAACAGTTTCACTTGAAAAACAGGTTACAAAATATACACCTAAAACATTCATCTGGCATAACGCCGACGACAAAACAGTACCTGTTGAAAACACAATTGATTTCATAAAGGCGCTCAGCGAAAACAACATTCCTTTTGAAAGTCATATATTTCCTTATGGCGGGCATGGACTTGCACTTGCGGATGAATCAACAGCAAAACACATGGCACATATAAATCATACCTGTGCACAATGGTTTAATCTTGCCATTGAATGGATAAAAAGAGAATTCAACGCCGTAAACTTCAGCGAATAAAATATGCATCGGCATAGGCAATGTGGTCATTTTATCCGCATTCATGTTAAAAAAGCGCTTAAAAGCTATTGCAAAACAGGTCACTTTATGTTATAATGTAATTTAGCAATTTATTTTTAGGAGAGAAAATATGTTTAAAATAGTACAGAAACGTGTGCTTAACCCTTCTGTTACTTTACTGGAAATAGAAGCTCCCTTCATTGCCAGAAAAGCGCTTGCAGGGCAGTTTATCATATTCAGAATCGACGAATTCGGAGAACGTGTTCCCCTTACAATCGCCGATTACAATCGTGAAAAAGGAACAATCACAATCATTTTCCAGATTGTGGGCAGAACAACACAGCAGCTGTCAGAGCTTAGTGAAGGTGATGCAATACTTGATGTTGCAGGACCGCTGGGAATGCCTACCGAAATCGGTACAGATGTAAAAAAAGTCTGTGTAATCGGCGGAGGTGTCGGATGTGCCATTGCATATCCGCAGGCCAAGGAGCTTAAATCAAAGGGTGTAAAGGTTGATGTTATTGCCGGATTCAGAAACAAAGATATTGTTATTCTTGAAGATGAATTCAGGCAGCAGTGCGATAATCTCATTATCTGCACCGATGACGGAAGCTACGGAAAAAAAGGGTTTGTAACTGACGCATTAAAGGAACAGATTGAAAGCGGCAGCGATTATGACGCTGTAATCGCAATAGGTCCTGTTCCGATGATGAAATTTGTCTGCGATGTTACAAAACCATACAATATAAAGACTATCGTTTCACTTAACCCTATCATGATTGACGGTACAGGAATGTGCGGCGGATGCCGTGTAACAGTCGGCGGCAAGATAAAATACGCCTGCGTTGACGGTCCTGACTTTGACGGTCATGAGGTTGATTTTGATGAGCTTATGAAAAGAAATTCAACCTACAGGGAACATGAGCACAACTGCCGCATGCTTGGCAGTATCAAAAACTAAAAGAGGAAAAACAAAATGGCAAATATGGCACCTAACAAGGTAATTATGCCTGAACAGGACCCGAAAATCAGAGCTAAAAACTTCGATGAAGTTACACTTGGATACACAGAAGAAATGGCTATGGAAGAAGCAACACGCTGCCTTAACTGCAAAAACAAACCATGTGTATCAGGATGCCCTGTAAATGTAAGGATTCCTGAATTTATAGAAGAAGTTGCAAAGGGTAATTTCGAAAAGGCATATGAAATAATATCTTCAACCAATTCACTTCCTGCTGTCTGCGGCAGAGTATGCCCACAGGAAAGACAGTGCGAAGGAAAATGCGTAAGAGGAATAAAGGGCGAACCTGTCGCTATCGGCAGACTTGAAAGGTTCGTTGCTGACTACATGATAAAAAAAGGCACATCAGCTTCTTCAAAGCCGACACCAAACGGTCATAAGGTTGCTGTTGTAGGTGCAGGTCCTGCCGGACTTACATGCGCAGGCGACCTTGCAAAACTTGGCTACAGTGTAACAATTTTTGAAGCATTCCACACAGCAGGCGGCGTACTGATGTACGGCATTCCGGAATTTCGTCTGCCAAAAGCAATCGTGCAGAAGGAAATACAGAAGCTGCGTGATCTTGGCGTTGAAATAATGCAGGATATGGTAATCGGTAAGGTTTTATCGGTAGATGAAATTATGGATATGGGCTATGAGGCGGTCTTTATCGGTTCCGGCGCAGGACTTCCGAGATTTATGGGAATCGAGGGCGAATCCCTTATCGGTGTATGCTCTGCCAATGAATATCTTACAAGAATAAACCTTATGAAGGGTTATCTTGATGACTATGCAACTCCCGTTATTAAATCAGAATCAGTTGCGGTAGTGGGCGGCGGAAACGTTGCTATGGACGCTGCAAGAAGTGCACTGCGAATGGGAGCGGAGCATGTTTACATTGTGTACAGACGTTCGGAAACAGAAATGCCTGCACGTAAGGAAGAAGTTGAACACGCCAAGGAAGAAGGGGTTGAATTCCTGACTCTTAACAATCCTGTTAAAATCAATGCTGATGAAAACGGTCGTGTCTGCTCTATGGAATGTGTCAAAATGGAGCTTGGAGAGCCTGACCAGAGCGGAAGGCGTTCACCGGTTGCTATCGAAAATTCAAACTACAATTTGCCTGTTGACACTGTGATTATGGCAATCGGCACATCACCAAATCCACTTATAAGAACCACAACTGACGGTCTTGAAGCCAACAACAGAGGTTGTCTTGTTGTCAACGAGGACATGATGACAACAAAAGACGCCGTTTATGCCGGCGGAGACGCTGTAACAGGTGCAGCAACAGTTATTCTTGCCATGGGTGCAGGAAAAACAGCGGCAAAATCAATTGATGAATACATAAAGCAAAAATAACCTTTGCTTTAAGATATTATTAAGACAGATTGGAGATTATTTATTATGCAGAATTTATTTTTAATGGCAGAAAACGCCGCAAAGCAAAGTACAGCTATGACAGCACTTACAACCTTTGGTCCACTGATTCTTATTGCTGTTATTTTCTATTTTCTTCTTATCAGACCACAGAAGAAAAAGGACAACGAAGCCAAGGCAATGCGTGAAAACATTCAGATTGGCGATGAAATCATGACAATTGGCGGCATTGTTGGTCTTGTAGTAAGAAAAACCGAAGACACTGTTGTTATTGAAACAGGCGGCGATAAGAGTAAGCTTCGCATCAAGATGTGGGCAATTCAGGAAAATATCACTCTTACTGAAAAGGCAAATGCTGCCAAGGCTGCACAGCAGGCTGAGCGCATGGAAATGTTAAGACAGAAAAAGGAAAATAAGAAAAAATAAAACAAAAAAGTAGCGTTAAGCTACTTTTTTATTTTATATTAAATTCAATATCGCCAATAATTTCAAACACATACTGTGCATTATCATCCGGAGCAGCTTCCTTACCATTTACACTTACATCACCCTCAATGGCAGTAAAGCCATAATCAGATTTATTTCCGTAAAGGGTAACATTTACATCGCCGCCGTCAGATTTAAATGTACTGCTACCAGTTATCATTCCCGAGAGCTTTAAATCACCATCATTATTCAAAACAAGTGACTGCGTTGTAAAGTTACTGAAAACAGCTGTGTCAGAAATAAGATTCAGGTCAGCATTAGCAGCGTTTATATTCATACCATTAACATTTCCGCCATTATTGTTTATTTCAGCGTACTGACATGTAAGATTCTTTATATGATTATCTTCCCCATTGCACTCGATAAAAATTCTTTCTGCTGTAAGATAACTTATATTCATTTCCCCATATCCGGATTTTATCTCAACATCCTTCAGATTCAAAGCAGCCGGTACATAAATATTAATAGTACCTATATTATTACGATACCCTGGCAGAAAAATGGTCTGATACCATTTTTGTGTCTCATATCTGAGTTTGAGCGTATTATTTGTTGTTGTATATTGGATAAAATCCTTTGTTACATCATCAGCTACAATGCTGAAATCCGAAACATCATTGCTGCAGATTACATTGATATTTGCAAGTGAAATATCAATATCAAGATTATATGTATTTCCTACAGGAAGCTTCGCTTCAAAAGGACTTAGGTCAAGTGTCTTTTTATAATCATTAAGCGCACCTTTTGCAAGTCCTGTTATAATCAGAATGATGCCCAGTGCAAGTATGACAGCAGGAATTATTATTTTCAGTTTCTTTTTTATATTCATTTTCTTGCCGCCGCCTTTCTGCCTAGCTGCTTGTTAAACATTGAAAATGTAGCAATTACAGCTTTTTTTATAACAAAGAAAACAAAATTCATCGCCGGCATAAAAAGCAGTACAGGAACACTCAACAAAACAAGACCTATTCCAAGCGTTACGAGCGCAACAGATGTAAGCCCAGACATATAAGGCATGCTCATACAAATCAGAGCAATTCCGGCAAACGCCATAAGAATAAGAACTCCGGCAACCAGAAGCGCAAACAATATAATTGCAGCAACGAATAAAAGGATAAAAATAACTGCCAGTGGAATAAAAATTGCTGTAAACAAGTAGGATTTTTTTCCTTTTGACTCATTTAAGTTTCTCTGAGCCGTCCTTACATTCTTTTTGGTTTCATGCATCATGCCTGAAATAGTATGTTTATTTCTGCTTAATATTTTTTCGGCAAGCTGCTTTGGCGTTCCAAGGTTCATAATAACATAACGCTCATTTGCAGGTCCCGCATCATTGAAATATTTTTCATAATATTTCATTGCTTCGTTGCGGTCTTTTGGAGGTAATGGCTGAAGATAATGATTCAGCCTTGTAAGATAATCATATTTTGTCATGTCAGAATAATACGCCCCTCTGATAATTTATCTTTCCATATGGCAAAGTCTGCTTAAAATAAAACAATGCCAATTTATATTATAACTCATATAATAAAAAAAGTCAACTTAAAACCCTGTTGAAAAAACAAATTTACATGCTTTAATCTGCCGAAAATCACTACAGTATAAAAGATTATTTTATGAAAATTGAAATTTATAGTAATATCAGCATAAATCAAATAGCAGACAAAACGTCTGCTATTTTTTTCTTCTATTGATGAGAAGCTGCATAATTATGACTACGGCGAATTATTCTTTAATATTGACTGCAAAGTAATATTTCACAGTAACATTATTATCTTTATCACCCCAGTTAACCGAGACTTCAATATAGTATTTCTTGCCTATTTCACCTGGCATCTCAAGGTCAGGCTGACTTTCAATTATGCACTCAAAGCTTTCATTATAAACAGCATAGCTTGGCTTACCGGTATATTCCTCTGTAAAGGATACAGATAAATTACAATTATCATCATTTATAAAGTAATCTATCTCGGGAATATCCTCTGCATTCTCTATTGTTACGAAGTTGTCAAGCTTTGACTGTTCATCATCAAAATTATAGCTATATTTATACCCATCAACACTTATAATCTGACTGCCGTTTGAAACTCCAACATACCCGATTGATTCATCAAGAGGATTTCCTCTTGTCAATATCTTAAAAGCACCAACAACAACCATTAATGAACCGATTATAATGCATAACCTTCTGATTTTTTCGTATTTGTTCATTTCAGAGTATTTTCAAATTCCTTAAGATAGTACGAAACAACATCCTTCATTGGTTCGCATAAACGCAGAGCTTCCTTTAGGGAACGAATATAAGCAATGTCATTTCCATTATTTTGTGCTGCAAATGCCAGTGTCATGTAATATCCAAAACGGTGCAGCTCCGGCAGAACCTCTGCATCTTCCGGATTCAAAAGTTCCGGATTATAAATATTCATCACATAATCAGAAAGTGTGCATACAAATGTATCAAACAGTACACCCTTGTCATCATAGGAAAGTGTTATAGAGCCTTCAACAGCAAATTCAAGAGCTGTAACCATAAAATAAAGCTTCTTTATACTGTCTGAGAAATTATCAATATCACAATAGTCAAGTGCAATTTTTGCATATTCGTAATAGCCATCATAAATAACACGAAGATTATCTCTGATTTGTTTATGACTCATTTTACCAATTGGGACGGACAAATCAGCATTATGCTTCATTGCAAGATAAATTGCAACTGCATAACCGTCATTCCAGTCGTCAATGCTGTCAATAAATTCCTGAATTTCTAATGAAATATCTTTGTTCTCACTGTCAGCCTTTATAAGCTTCATAAGGTCAATATATTTTCCTTCGACACCTGATTTAATCATAGCATCCATGAACTCATCTCGTTCAGTAAGATGTTCAAGATAATACTGCTGCATAAGAAACAAAGCAAGCTTTGTTTTGTCATTATCCTCAAGTTTTAAAATATTCTGATATGTTGTAGCAATATGAGAATAATCCTTAGTCTTGTCAACAAGATCACGGATAACATTCAGGAACATTTTGAGATGATCAAAAGTCATATCTTCAAGGACAACTTTGTCAAGAAGATCAAGTGCTTCATCATATTTTTTAAGCTTGTTTGCACATTCAGCCGCTTTTAAAAATTGTTCTTCATAATCTCCTTCTGTAAGACCTCTGTGAGGACAAGAACGAAGAATAGCAGTTTCAAGCTCATCATTTAAATATTTATCATAGTATTCAAAATATTTCTTAAAATATTCATACGCTTTATCATAGTCGGTATACTCCGACTCGCACATATACAGCTGAGATGCGAACCAGTAAATAGCAACAATCGTGACAACATGCGGGTATAAATTGTCATCCAAATATTCATTTATAAATTTTATTGCTTTATCATATTTTTGTTCACGTATATAAAATTGAATAATTTTTGGATAAACAGCAAGACCATATGCCGTATGCAGCTGCTCTTTTGCCAGATTATAATATTCAAGAAAATATTTTTCATTTTTTTCAAACTTACTGTATTCCTCATCTCCGGACATAGCATCACACAAATGCGCCAAAACACGTAAATCCTCGGGATTCTTCTTATATTCTTCAAAAATTGGTTTCAAGTTTCTTTCAGCTTTTTTATGAAGTTCCTGTTGATTGGCATATACGTAACCATAATGATGAAGTTTTACTGAAAAAATACCATGAGGATTTGGCTGTGGCAAACCTTCATGAATGGCACCTTCAAATTCAACACCATCCTCAAGCCGCACAAGTCTTGGGGCATAAAACTGATCAAATGCTTTTTTCTTACCATAAGTATAATTCAATATTGGAATGCTTGCCGATTTATATTTTTGCCAAAGCTCAGGTAAAGAAAAAAACTTAATGATTTCATCACAGTCCTCATCTAGATACTCATCAGCATCAATAAACATAAACCACTCACCTACGGCTTTTTTCAAGCCGAAATTTCTTGCAGCTGCGAAATCATTTATCCATTCAAAATCATAAACTTTATCTGTGTATTTATATGCTATTTCCTTTGAACTGTCTGTAGAACCTGTATCAACAATAATAAGCTCACTTGAAACATTATCCCGAAGCTTCTGTAAAGCCGAAAGGCAATTTTCAAGATGCTTTTCTTCATTTTTTACAATCATGCCTATTGAAAGAAGTATTTTATCTGGATCAGGATTATATACAGTCTGTTTAATATTTGATTTCATTTTACTCTCCTATTTATTTTATAATATTAAAGTTTTCCGGGCACAAAACTTTAATATTGTAAAATCAAAAATATAAATTACAATAACCCGCCCTCTTTAAAGGACGGGTTATGTAAGTTTATAAAACTAATTTGTAAACAAAATTCACAGAAATAATTACTGTAAGAGTGAAAGAACATTCTGTGGCTGAGTATTTGCCTGAGCGAGCATAGCCTGAGCAGCCTGTGTAAGAACATTGCTCTGTGTGTAGCTCATCATTTCCTTAGCCATGTCTGTATCACGGATACGGCTGTTAGCTGTTTCCATATTTTCCTTAGCAGTATCAAGGTTATTGATTGTGTAATCAAGTCTGTTCTGTGTAGCACCGAGCTGAGCTCTCTGGAGAGATACTTCATCGATAGCGTCACGGATTAATTCAGCTGCCTTAGAAGCCATAGCCTGATCAGAAATGTTGATTGTACGACCAGAAATCCATGATGAAGCAACACCAGTTGACATCTCTGTACCAACGTTAACAGTATTAGCACCTGTTGTGCTGTTACCGATTGTAAGGTTACCAGAAGTTGTTGTTGAACCATCAGCCTTGTTGTATGTAACAGCTGTGTTCATTGACTTAAAGAGATTGTCAGTTGTCATTCTCTTGATTGAAACTGTGAGCTTATCAGCCTTGTTTGATGTTTCACCGATCTGGAGTGAAATAGCCTTAGCTGTAGCTGTAGTGTCAAAACCTGTACCATCTGCCTTACAAACTGATGCACCTGAAGAACCATCAAGGTTACCGTTGAGGAGCTTGTTGCCGTTGAAGTTAGCTGTAAGAGCAATTCTGTCGATTTCTGCACAAAGCTGATCCATTTCAGCCTGAAGAGCAGCTCTGTCTGTACCTGCATTGAGGTTACCAGAAGCATCTACACCGTAAGCTGAAGCACCAGTCTTACCAGAATCTTCGTTGATACCGTTAGCTGATTTTTCAGCAAGTTCAACCATTCTGTTGAGCATGTCATGGATTTCACCCATGTAACCTTCTGTTGTCTGGATCATTGAGATACCATCTTCACAGTTAGCTGATGCTGTACCTAAAGCCTTGATCTGAGCTTTCATCTTTTCAGAAATAGCGAGACCTGAAGCGTCATCGCCTGCACGGTTAATCTTGTAACCTGAAGCGAGTTTTTCGAGTGACTTAGCATTTGTCTTGCTGTTCTTGTTTAAATTTCTGTGTGAATTTAAAGCATTCACGTTAGTTCTAACTACCATTCCCATAACAATACCTCCATGTTATAATTAAATTTCAGAAGCTTCCTTGCTTCCATATTTTTATGAGAAAAAAATTCATCGGACTTATCCTTCTGGCGGGGGCCCTTCCGTTTGAAAAACAGCCGATTTATTTTGCTTACATATTATATATCGTTCATTTATGGAAAGTTTAAACCCTAAATATTGCACAAATAATTATGTTTTTTTTGTGCATTTCAGACTAAAATTCAATATTTTCTGCAAGTGATGAACTGCAAAGTACAGCAATATTCTCTTTCATAAATAAATGACATTCCTGAAGCGGTTTATTCAGCACATGAACACTTTCGCCAACCTTTAAATTAATAATAGGATTTAAGGTTTTGCACTTGAGATCACATGCTTTTGCTGTTTCTTCCATCTGCATCGTAACTTCTTCAAGATTCTTTTCAAGAGTTTCCTTCTGCGCTGTCATAAACTTTGCCTGAATTTTCATTGGTTCAAGTCTTTCAAGACGTTCCTTAGGCATACGGTCTATATTTGACTCAATATAATTTATGTCCTGATTAAGCTTGAAAAGCTTTTCAGAAACTTCCTTGAGAGAATGATTGATATTAATCTGACGTTTTATCATTTCAGGAGTACATCCAAGCACAATATCGGTTTTAAGACAGGCATTGTTGGCAGCACCTATAACATTAGCCTTAATTGACTTACCGGCAATAAGCTTGCCGCCTGTTACGGAACCTTTTTTACCCGACACATTAATGCTGTTGCCGCTTGAAAGCTCCGAATACATAACCTGATCAACATCAATATTTCCTTTGGCATATACATGGCAGTTTTCAAGGAAAATGCATTTTACATTTCCGCTGGCTCTGATAACACCTTTTCCGCCGCCGGTCATACCATGCTTTATGATAACATTTGAAGCTGATACAATATCTGCACCTTCAGCAGTTCCCATAATTGTAATATTCCCCTCTGCCTTAACAGAGAAACCTTCACGAACATCCCCCTTAATAAGAACATCACCTGCAAAATTGATATTTCCGCTTGCATTATCAACATCATTTTCAATTGTAAGAAGCTCATTTATGAGGAACGCTCCGTCCTTGAAAATAAGTTCTCCATCCTTCAAAGCGATAAGCTGTGACTTATCCTCTGTCAGTTCTGTATTTCTTCCCTGCGGTATTTTTGGCTTTTTACCCTGACGGGCTGTTACAATCTTACCGTCAATACGTTTTCCGTCAACACCCTCTACAGGATAAAAAACATCACAGATTACATCATTCACATGAACACTCTTTACATTGTTAAGTTCCTTGTAATTGAGATTTCCATGTTCATCCTCAAGAATATTGATATTATTGTCTCTTGTGAATTTGTCAACAACATATCCGTCCTTGCCATGAACAACCTCAACACCTCTTGCAACTTCAAAAATCTGCAAATATTTCTTTTTCTGACATATTGCTGATATTAATTTGCTGTCAATTCCGGAAATTACGGAATTTTCCTGCAAAAGATTATTTACTTTGTCTTCGCTTACCTCACTTCCGCCGTTAAGAGGAGGAATCACCATAATCCATGCATGAAGCCTGTCCTTTGAAGCGTAAACGACATACTGTGCATCAAACGGCTTGTTTCTTGATGTTTTTCGTTTGCTTTCGCAGGCGTACTTCATTTCTTCATAAGTACTATAATCAGTTGCTTCCTTCAAAACAGACTCAAACTCATGAATATCAATATCCTTTGAAAAACTGTCGAGGTCATCTTCTACTGAATCAGAAATGATTTCTTTTAAATATTTTACGCAAAGCGACTGAATACGCTTTGTAAATACAAGAAAATCCTTCTGATTTTCATCAAAACTTATGTATTCCTCAGATTCACTTATTTCATTAAGCTTTGTATTTGTTTCAATAATCGGCTTTAAAACATATTCAAGAGGATCAAATTTTTCTTCTGACTTATTGTAATATACATTCCACAAAAGCTTCAGAGGTGAATTTGCAAAAATTTCAAGTCTTTTCTTTATGGCATTTTCCTTGTCTTCCTGTGTTGCATAAATTTCCATCTCTGTTTCTGGCTTGTTTAATTCCTCTGCCGGTTTGACATCATCCATCATATTCTGCTGCAAATTGTTTTTTTCTGCATTATCATTGCTTTTTTTAAAAAAACCTTTTTTAAAGAAACCCAGTGCCATAAATTACGCCTCCTTTACATATTTCTATTAATTTCTTTGATTATTCAACGACTCTCTTTGCTTTTTAAAAAGGAACGAGCAAAGAGCATCAGAAGAATCTGCATTATCGCCGGTATATCTGCACCCATACTGGAACATGTTTTCATCCTCATTCGGAATTATTCTGACAATTTCGCACGGAAAAGTAAATTCCTTACCTATACCACGTCCGTTTGGTGTAAGCTTCAATACCAGAGACACAATGGATCCCTGAGCAAATTCAAGCTCTGATTTGAATCTTAATCCGCTGAGACTCATATCAAGAACCTTAACATCTGCTTCCTTTGAAGGTCCTCTCTTTCTGTATATAACTTTTGCATCGAGATCCATATCAACTCGGAAAAAATTACGTCTTTCCTTGTCGGTCAATACGGAAATATTTATCATACTAAGCTCACCACGGGTAGAAGTATAAACATTACCCACAATAACCTTAAATCCCAGCTTGGTATTAAAGATATTCACCTTTAAGGCCTCACCAAAATTCATAATCCTAAGTTCTTTTTTCTTGCTGTACAGTTTAACATATTTATCTGTAACCTCTTTAACCTTACCAATTGCCATAAGAAGGTTATCCATAGTTTTGATTTCGCATACTGATTCAGCATAATCCTGCTCAATAGGCATATTAGGCATATCTGATCCTCCGATTAGTTATTTTTTTGTTTTGTCATCACCGGTTATTTTTCTTAAATCGGCAGTACTTTTCAGAAGCTGACAATATATAGCCGCAATAACCTCGTAAAGCTCTGGCGGAATCGGACTTCCTACGTCAAGCATACACATAAGGGAAGCTGCACTGTCATCACGATAAACCGGTATTCCGTTTTGTTCTGCAATATTTATAATTTTATTTGCCACTTCACCGTATCCAGAAGCAATAATAACAGGTGCCTGGTCGGTATCAGCGTTATATTTTAAAGCAACTGCTTTATTTTTTTTGTTATTATATCCTAACATTAATACCAGTCCTCTTCTGGGGAAGTGTCGGGAAAACTTCAACAAGGGAACGTGCCTTTTCAAGCTTACCGACTTTTATGTTTTCAAAACCATATTCCGAGAAGCTTATGCATTTTCTAAGGTCTGCCGCCAGAGAATCCAACTGTTGTTCAACCGCTGAAGGACACAAAAGCGACAGATTTATCTTTTTGTCTCTGACAAAAAGTTCTGTTTCAAATCGTCCCACATCCGGTATATCAAAAACAAGTAGCATGTGAATTACGCGTTCAGCGTCACCGGAGGATTTTGAATCGTTTTTTGCCTTCTTGTTATCCTCCTCATCAGGATTTATCCACATCTCTCCAAAAGCCTTGAATATTCCATCATCTATAGGAATTACAAAATGCAAAAGCGGAGTAAAGTTACTCGGTGAAGACAAAAGCGAATGTATAACTGATTCAACACTTTCACCCTTCATCTGCATTACGCTTTCAGTATCTGTCTGCTTCTGAAGAATCTTTACAAGAGTGTCCAGAACCTTTGAATTTGATTTTCCTCTTTCAAAGCCTGTGATACAATCATAAAGCTTCTGCAGGAATTTGGTTTTCTTTTCATCCTGCGGAATAAATCTTAATACCTCACGCACTGCATCCCCAAGGAAATTCTTGTTTGTATTGTATCTCGAAAGATTATATGTAATCATTGAACAAAGGCTTGAAAGCTTGCTGCTGTACATAATACTGCGGCTTATATCCTGTATAACCTCAGCTGCTGCTTTTTTAAGCTCCGGAAAGTTTTCTTCCGCATCAGGAGCTGCAAATTTCTCTGCAAGTGTATGCAGCTTGGCTGACAGTTCTTTGTTCGGCGAAAGGGTTTCAGAAAGAAAAGTCATTGTACCTGAAAGCGCTTTAAGAATTTCCGGATTACTGTTTTCTGTATTCACAGCCTTTAACAGATTTATAACCGCTGTTTTCGCTTCAGGCGACGGATTTTCCTTTACCAACTCACGCAAGGAATCAAACAGCTCACCCTTGAAGGCAGTCGAATCCTTTTCCTGTTTCATAAGCTCATCGACTAAATTTTCGGGTCTTACAGCAAGTTCATTGAAAAGCTGTTCAAATTCTTCCGTGACCGGATGGTTCTGCATGGAAATTACTCCGACAATTTCCTGCAGAAGCAATATATTCTTTATAAAATTAACAGTAACCGATGGGTCCTTGAGCATATCAAGGAGAACCTCCGGCGCAATCTGTTTATCAATATTTCCGGTATTCTGCTTTAAAAGCTCTGAATCGGGTGTAGGCTTTGCAACCTTCGCCATTTCAGAGAGATCAAAAGGGGCGAGCTCCGCAGTAAGATGCTCTCTCATAGGCTGAATAATGTTTTTATTGGTTATCGGCGTTGCCGATCTTATCATATCAGCCATATTAATCCCCCTTTCAAGAAACTCCGAAGTAAAACATAAAATTGTTTACTTATTTTCTAAGGCTGTTTACCACCTGTTCAATTTCATCAGCTGTTGTAACAACTCTTGCAGAAAACTGATAAGCCTTCTGGGATACTATAACATCAGCAAATTCCTGTGCAATATCTACATTTGAACGCTCAAGCGATCTTTCATAAATGTCATACACACCCTTATTGGCAAGCTGTGCTTCACCTGAAACCTCTGTCGGAACAAAACTGTTGTAATTAGTTCTTAAAAGTCCGTATGAATTTGAAAAACCAAATACACCAAGTCTTTCCTTGAGACCTTCCGTCTGAATGCTGTTTCCTACCTTATAAGGCACCTGAATGCGTTCATAATTACTGTCAAGTACATATGCACCATCTGCTGTAACAAGGTATGCGTCTTCAATCTGTCCCTCAATACTAAGGTCAAAGGATCCGTTTCTTGTATATTCAATCTGTCCGTTTCTTTCAATTGCGAACAGACCTTCACCGGCAATTGCAAAATCAAGCTCATAGCCCGAGTTATAGAGAGCACCCTGAGTAAAAAGTAAATCCTGATTTGAAAGCATTACACCATGACCTGCATGAATCTTTTCATCATCTGCAAGCTCTCTGTTTATGTTTACATCCATATTTGAGTAAAGCAAATCACGGAACTCGGATTTTGTTGCCTTGTATCCGTATGTATTTGAGTTTACAAGGTTGTGGGAAGTAATATCTATTGCATACTGATGCGCTCTGAGTCCTGACGCACCTGTATAAAAAGCATTATTCATAATTTAACTCCTTAACTGAATTTTATCAGGTAATACTTGAAAGTGTTGCAGCCTTTGCATTCATAGCATCAACTGTTGAAAGTGCTGTTGAGCATGCCTGTAAATTACGCTGTGCTTCAATAAGCTTTGTATATTCCTGATTCATGTCAACATTTGAACGCTCAAGTGTATTCTGATAAACTGTCGGATTTTCGTAAATCTGCGCATTGTCAGTTACATACATTCCGTTGTCGAACTTATAAATCTGTGCGTCATCAGCAGGCATTGTAATAAGAAGCTTATCTACATATCTGTTGTTTTCGTCGTAAACATAACCTTCATTTGTTACTTTAAAATCAGCACCACCTATGTAAAGCTCACCGCTTTCACCCATAACTCTGCCGATTCCATCAAGAACAAGATAACCCTCGTCATCAATATTGAAGTTGCCGTTTCTTGTGAGATACTGTCTTTCTTCACCGAGAATGTTGAAGAAGCCTTCACCCACAAGTGCCATATCGTATGGCCAGGATGTATCCTTGAGTGAATTTTCATCAAAATTTGTTTCAACAATATCCACAAGTGAAACCGGGTCACCTTCACCGATATTTGTATACTTACCGTTTTCATATCTTGTAAGAAGATTATGCTCAAATGTAGACTGAACAAGCCTGCGTGACCTGTAGCCCACAGTCTGTGAATTGGTAATGTTGTTACCTATTTCGTTAATATTTCTCTGCTGCACCAGAATTCCCGATGCGGCTGTATAGAAACCTGCCAACATATAAATTACAATCCTTTCTAATTTATTATATAGCTGTTCATTTTGGATTTAAGCTTTGTAATCGCCTTTGTATTAATCTGCGATACTCTCTGAACACTGATTTCCAGTATTTTCGCTATATCAGACAAATTAAGATTTTCATAATAATAAAGTGAAATAACAAGTTTTTCTCTCTCTGACAGCTCCTCAATTGCTTCTACAAGAATTTTGTGCATTTCATTTTTAAGTATTTTTTTTTCGGGCGTAATATCATCGAGGGTACTGCTTTCAAGAATGTTGCCCATCTGTGAAACATTCTGAATAAGCTCCTCAAATGAAAACACTGCCGAATTTGAAATTTCGCAATTGTATTTTTCAAGCTTTTCTACCGTTATGCCAAGTTCATTTGCAATTTCCTCCTGCGTAGGCTCACGCATAAGCTTTGAACACAATGCATTGTATGTATCACTGATTCGTTTTGAATTGGCTCTGACTCTCCTTGGAATCCAGTCCTGTTTACGGATAAGGTCGATTATACCGCCTCTTACCCTCATAAACGCATATGATTCAAACTTTACCTCTTTTGAAGGATCATATTTTTCAATGCAGTCAATCAGAATAATCATACCCTGATTTACCATATCTTCAACCTGTGCCTGCGTTGATGCAGAACCTCTGAGCTGAAGCGCTGCAATCTTTGCAATATGCCCGTATGACATAACAAGCCTGTTGCGCAGCGATATATCGCCGCTTTCCTTGTATTTTTTAAGGAGTACTAAAAATTCTTCTTCTGACAGCTTTTCCTGTGCAGTCAACTGATTCATTTTTATTCCTCCTTTATATTATATTAAAAAATCAGAAATAAGGCAATACCCAAATGCAAAAAAATGTAATTAAATTTCAATTGTACCCAGTGCCTGTATCTGAATATGGGCATCGATTTCGTTAAATGAAAGAACAATTACATTCGGACAGAATTGGTCAATAAGCTTTTTGTAATAAATTCTTACAATTGGTGATGTAAGAATAACAGGAATCTGAACAATATCACGTATTCTGTCAATCTGTGCAGTTGTCGCAACGATAATCTTCTGAATGCTGTCCTGATCAAGAGCAAGGTATGAACCGCTGTCCATTTTCTTAACAGCACTCATAATAAGATTTTCAACCTTTGCATCAAGACTTATTACCTTCAGCTGCTCTGCATCAGCAAACTTATGGGAAATAGTTCTCTTAAGAGACTGACGAACATATTCGGTAAGCATATCTGTATCCTTGATTTTCGGTCCATAATCGCCGAGGGTTTCAAGAATTGTTTCCATATCTCTGACAGGAACCTGTTCCTGAAGCAGACGGCAGAGAACCTTCTGAAGATCACCGACTGTAATAGCCGCAGGAATTGTATCATTAACAATAGCTTCATTTGTTTTACGCAGATTTTCAAGCATATTGTTAATTTCCGCACGATTGACAAGCTCGTAAGCATGTGCCTTGATAATTTCCGAAAGATGAGTAATGATAACAGAAACCGGGTCAATAAGAGTATAACCAAGAAGCTCTGCCTTAACCTTTTTGTCATCACTGATCCATTTTGCCTTGATACCGAATGCCGGTTCAATTGTGTCAATACCGTCAACAGTATCATCTTCTTCTGACGGTGCAAGCGCAAGGAAATGATCAACCAGAATATCGCCTCTTGCAACCTCCTCACCCTTAATGCAGATTGAATACTGATTCGGGTTAATAAGCCCGCTATCCTTTAACTGAACAGGAGGAATAACAATACCCATTTCAAGGGCATACTGCTTCCTGAACATAACTACACGGTCAAGGAAGTTACCGCCGCTGCCTTCGTCAACAAGCGGAATAAGACTGTATCCGAATTCAATTTTAATCTGTTCAACATTGAGAAGCTCATAAAGATTATCAATATTACGATAGTACTCTGCTTCACTTGTAATCTGCTCTGTTGGGATTTCATCCTCAAAGTCATCGACAGCCTGCGGAATATACTGCTTCTGCTTTCTTAAGATAAGGAATCCTCCACCGATAAGAATGGCAGACATGATAATAATCTGTACCGGAGGGAATCCGATAAACATAAGGAATAAAAGCGCAATACCGCCAATCATCAGCGCAATAGGCTGTCCTGTAAACTGCTTGATAAAGTCGCTGCTCATATCCGCTTCAGATGATGAACGTGTTACAAGCATACCGGTTGAGACTGATATAAGAAGCGCAGGAATCTGCGACATAAGACCGTCACCACATGTAGCAACGCTATATGTCTGAATGATTGTCATAAAATCGCCTTCACCATTGATAAAGCCGATAACAATACCGCCGATAAGGTTAATAAGGGTTACGACAATAGACATAATCGAGTCACCCTTAACGAACTTGGAAGCACCGTCCATAGCTCCGAAAAAGCTGGCTTCCCTCTGAATATCGGCACGTCGCTGTCTTGCAGTCTGTTCATCAATAAGTCCGGAGCTTAAATCGGCATCAATAGCCATCTGCTTACCCGGCATAGCGTCAAGGGTAAATCTCGCAGATACTTCAGCTACACGCTCTGAACCCTTGGTAATTACAAGAAACTGTACCAAAACAACAATCAGGAATATAACAAGACCTACTACAATATCCCCTCGTATAACAAACTCACCGAAGGTCTGTACAACCTCGCCGGCATAACCGCCGTTTGTAAGAATCGAACGGGTTGACGAAATATTAAGAGCAAGTCGTAAAATAGTTGTAACAAGGAGCAAGGTCGGGAATACCGAAAAGTCCAATGCTCGTTTTACATACATGGTTATAAGAAGAATAACCAGTGAAACGCCAAGCTGCAATATAAACATAAAGTCCAGCAGTGCAGTCGGCAACGGTATAATAATTAAAAATACAACTAATACAACAAACGCTGTAACGCTGTTTGTCAGCATACTCAGTATCTTCTTCAACTCTTACTCAATTCCTTTTCTTTTAAACTGTACACATAAGCCAGCACTTCAGCAACAGGATTGTAAAATTCCGAAGGTATTTCCCTGTCGAGATCAACCTCCGCATACAACGCCCTTGCCAGCGGTTTATTCTCCATAATTGGTATATCATGCTCCTGAGCGATTTCAATAATTTTAAGCGCCATGAAATCCTCACCCTTTGCTACTATAACAGGAGCCATATTTTTTTCAGGGTCATATTTAAGCGCAACTGCATAATGGGTAGGGTTTCTGATAACAACATTCGCTTCAGGAACCGCCTGCATCATACGCTGTCTTGACATTTGCTGCTGCTTCTGCTTAATCTGACCTTTGATTTTAGGGTCACCTTCAGTCATTTTATATTCTTCCTTGACTTCCTGTTTCGTCATACGAAGCTGCTTTTCATAACTCCACTTCTGATACATAAAGTCACCAGCTGCCACAAATGCAAAAGCAATCATTACCTTTATTGCAATATTCCAAAGCATAATGCCTATTTCCGAAACAGTCTCCGAAAGTGACATATCAATCATCTTCGGAAGCTTTAACACTTCGTCTTCAAGGGTTAAATATATTATATAAAATAAAATAATTATCTTTAAAATGGATTTAAGAAGCTCCATTATTCCTTTAAGCGAAACCATGTTCTTGATTCCGTTCAAAGGATTCATTCTGCTGAATTTAGGTTTTAACGATTTAAAAGTAACAAGACCCTTTGTCTGTGCAACAGTTGCAATAATACTTACAACAGACGCTATCAGCAATAACGGACCTACAGCAATCGCAAATGAAATAATACACTTTATGAATATAGACGATAGATCTGATTGATTTATCGTATCCATTGTGCCCACAAGTGAAAAAAATGATTTTAAGCCATCCGAAAGCGTTGCTTCAATTATAGGATAATATAATCTGAAAGCTACAAAACACACAACAAGGGAAGCGGCAATAATTATTTCCTTACTTTGAAATATATTACCTTCTTTTCGTTGGTCAGACCGTTTTTTCGGGGTGGCTTTCTCGGTTTTTTCTTCTGATGAATCCGGCAAGCCATATCCCCCCTTTTAATGTTACGCTCTCAGAGAATACAATGCATTTTTCATCTCATCAAAGAGCTTTATCGTATAGTTATCTATAAAAGCCCCGATAGGCGCTGCAAGTATAAATAGCAGCACAATCGCAAGCAGAATTTTCAGCTGAAAATCTATAACAAAAATGTGAATCTGCGGGATAAGCTTCATAAGTATTCCCATTGAAACCTCAAGAATGAATTCCGCTGCAATAAACGGAAAGGCAAGCTTCATTGCAAGAGCAAAAACGCTTCCAAACAAATCTATTGCAAATGCTGCTGCCGAATCAAGTGCAAATCCTTCAAGTCCTATGGGCAGAATATCAAAGGATGATATTGCAACACTCATAAGCGTCAGATGACTATCTGTAACAAAGAAATATAGAACAAACAGTAAATGAAGGAGATGTGATGTTACTGCCGACTGTATATTTGTTGCCGGATCAAACATTTTAGCCATTGCAAAACCGAAGTTTGTATCAAGAATGTCACCGGCGGTCATTAGCATGTAATAGAAAATATTAAACACATATCCGAGCAGAAATCCAATTGCAATTTCCTTACCAAATCCAAGCAGAAAATCAAAGGTTCCCGCTTCAAAGTCTGCCGGTATTTTTATTGCCGGAGTTATCAGCAAGGAAATACAAAGCACGAGTGCCATACGCACCATAGCAGGTATATTAGCCTTTGATATAATAGGATTCATTAACAGAATTCCCGCAATCCTTGCAAATACCAGAACATAAACTTCAATATTTTCTACAATAAACTGTAATTCTTCCAAAACGCTGACCTCATATTACTGAAATCATATCAAATATGCTGTTAAAGAATTCCGTAAAGACTGTAATCATCCACGAGCCGAGAACCAAAAGCATCAGCGAAAGAACCAAGACCTTCGGAACGAATGTCAGCGTCTGTTCATGAATCTGCGTTGCAGCCTGAAAAATTGCGATAACAAGACCTATAAGTATACTTACAATCAGCATCGGACCGGCAATTTTAAATGCCACAATAAGCGCTGACTGAAAAATTTCCAGTACTTTACCCTGATCCATTTAAAACACCACCTTCATCGGAATCCCATGATGAGCGATTCAAATAACAAGTTCCATCCGTCAACCAGCACGAAAAGCATAAGCTTAAATGGCATTGAAATAGTTGTCGGCGGAAGCATTACCATACCCATCGACATAAGCGTACTTGAAACAACAAGATCTATAATCAGAAACGGTACATACAGCAGGAATCCAATAAGAAATGCTCTTTTAAGTTCACTTGTAATAAATGCAGGAACAATAACAAAAACACTTAAATCCGTAAGCTTTTCCTGATTGTCATATTGTGCTGCATCAACCATTCCACGGCTGTCCGCAAGACTTAAAAACAAGTCAAGATCCGTTTCATAAACCTGCTTTAGCATAAATGTTTTAAGAGGAACAGAAGTCTCTGTAATGGCTTCCTCAATTGTAAGCTCCCCTGCCTGATAGGGATCATAAGCTTCCTCTTTTATCTGGCTTAAATACGGAAACATTATAAATATCGAAAGAAACAAAGCGATTCCTACTAAAACCTGATTCGGAGGGGACGTCTGTGTTCCCAATGCATTTCTCAAAAAAGAAATTGAAACAACAATTCTAAGAAAGCTTGTCATCATTATTAAAAATGATGGAATGAGCGCTAAAATTGCAAGCAAAAACAGAATATCAAGCGTACTTGAATTTGCGTCGGCTTCACCGGAATCAACACCGACAGACAAGGTCGAACGTGCGTCAACAGTTGTCGCTGAGCCAATTATAAAACAGGATACAATAACCGCTGCAAGGCAGATTACAAAGCATATAACATATTTTAACAGTTTCTTTTTTGTTTCACTGTTATTCCTTGCTGCTATCATCATTGTTCTCCTTAGATTTTTTTAACTTCTTTCCGAATTTTTCTTCCAGCACAGTTTTAAAAGCTGTGGAAAATTCCATAGTCTGACTGCTGTTTTTTTCATCATTCAGATCAAGCATATCAGCATCAAGCTCACTGATAAGGCTGATCTCATTCTGAGTCATACCTACCAGCAGAGTTTTTCCGGCAGTCTGAATAATCATAATTGCTTTATTCTGACCAACTGAAATACTTTCCAGAATCTTAATATTTTTATTTCCAACGCCTCTCACAGAAAGACGTTTTCCCATTTTTTTTGTTGCAAAATAAGCAAGATACAGAATCAGTATAAATACGAGTATCGCCATAATTACCGAGCCTATATTGCCTATCAATGATTTAGCATCCACTTAAAAAACTCCGGTTAATTATTTTCTAAAAGATTTGCGTTTCCGACAATTTCAGTAATTCTTACACCAAAATTATCATCGATTACAACAACGTCGCCTCTTGCAATAAGCTGACCGTTAACAACAACGTCAACCGGCGCACCTGCCTGCTTTTCAAGGTCGATGATTGTACCCTGCGCAAACTCCATAATATCTCTCATTTTCTTTCTTGTCTTACCAATCTCAACAGTAACGTTAAGCGGTACATCCATAAGAAGGTCGATATTACCATTAAGAAGCGGTATTCCACCATTATTTGACCCGCCTGCAAATGAAGGAAAGCTTGCGCTCTGCACATTTATTCCGTTCTTTACTACAGTTGTAGGCTGACCGGCTTTTCTTGCAGCTGCAATTGCGCCGCCAAGATTTGACATGTTGTCATATCCGCTGTTTGAGTCATATTCACTGTATTCCTCACTGTAATCATCATCGTCAGCATTCATAATTCTTCCGATTGTGTTCACAAGAGCAGTTTCATTAAGCGAGATAACCATACTGCCACTGAGTATTTCAGAAATTTTGAATGCAGTTACAAGACTATATGCTTCATCTTCAAGTTCACAGTCAAGATACTGCGCAACTTCATCGCATTCATCTGAAATTTCTTCTGCATCCCCTGCCTGAATCTTCACATCAGCACCCATAAAGTTTGCAACACTGTCTGCAAATGCAGAAGCCATCTGTCCTACAAGTTCCTTAAAAGTACCTATTGCAATTTCATCAAGTTCTTCCGAAGCACCTTCTGCATTTTCTTCAACGCTCATAAGAACATTAAGAATTTCCTTTACATGTGCATTCTGAACAACAACAGCTGCCTTACCGCTTATTGCTCCCGTAATATTGAGTTCAACTGCCAGTCCCGGTTCATCACCGAATGACTCAAGACCCATAATCTTTTCCTGATTTAATTCCTGAGTATTCAGCTCAACATCATTATTAAGCAGCTTTGAAAGGATTTCAGCCGATGCATTCAGACCGATCTCCATGACTTCGTTGAAACTGTCTATCTGTTTTGTTCCAAAGCTTGTGTTATTCTCCATTTTCTACTCCTTCTCAAATCAGTAATTATAATAATCTTTAATATCAGCAGCTGATACTACATCACAAATTTTAACGGATTTTTTGATTTTTCTGTCACCAACTCTGACAGTAAATTTAGGCTCTCCCTCAACAGTAAGGATAATATTATCATCAATACGTGTATTAAGCGGAATTACATCTGAAACCTTCAGATTAATTATATCCTGCATGTCGATATACAAATTATCAAGAACCGCTGTAAGCTCCATAGTTGAGCCTTTTAACGAATCTGTGAGATTTTCTCGTCTGAGTATTTCCTTATCGTTTTCATTTTTGCCGTTTGTCTTGGCGTGCTTTGTAAGCGCTTCCCTTAGTATCGAATCAAGATTGATTGATGGCAGGCAAAAGCTGAAAATATCTGTTATTTCACGCATTTTTATCTGAAATGACATAACAACAACCGAATCCTCAAGGGAAATAAACTGTGCAAGCCTCGGATTTGTTTCATAGCCTGTCAGCTCACACTTTACATCAGCAAGGTTTTTCCATGCCTCTGTAAGATACCTTGTAATTTTTGTGTAAAAATTTTCAAGTATAGCAATTTCAATATCAGTAAAGCCTCGGTCAAGAAGATAATTTGTACCGTTTCCGCCGAGCAGAATATCTATGATAAAGAAATTGATTGTTGATGGGAAATGCGCTATCATTGTACATCGGTTATCGCCGGTTTTTTCATCATTCATGTCAACCAGCCCGATGAGAGTTTTATCAGTAAGTGTATTCAGGTATTCAGAGTATCTGCACTCAACAATTTTAAGTTGAGTAACCTCACAAAAGACACGCAGCAGACCTGAAAGATTTGATGCAAAAATTCTGATAATATGTTCATTAACAGTATTCAGACCTCTTAAATGCTCTTTTGTAAACTTTTTCGGCTTTTTAAAATCGTAATTTTTTACAATTACCTTTTCACTCCGAACAGTATTCTGCCGAAAATCATAACTTGAAACCTTACTCTTGCCTTTACCATTAGGCTTCGAGTTATCTTTTTTCTGCTTCATAACCTTTCTCCTGACTTTATAAACTGATTAATTATTTGTTGCTATATCATGAATGTCGCCGGTATTCTGCTCAAATGACGCTCCAAGAATTTTAAGCAGCTCACCGCTCTTTGCAAGATCGCTGTTTTTACCGATAATAACAATTTCAACACGTCTGTTCTGGCTCATTCCTTCTTCTGTATCATTAGGCGCAATCGGATAATCATTACCAAGACCTATCGGATACAGCTTTGTGGATTCAATGCCATGAACATTTTCCAGATGATTTGAAATGGTGCTGGCACGCTCCGATGAAAGAAGTCGTTCGTCAACAGCTGAACTCGGTGCATCGGCAGTATGACCCTTAATAATAACCATAGCTACATCATCGTCAACCTCAACAAGACACTCTCCAAGGAAATTGATTATTTCCTCGCTTCCTTCCTTCAGACTTGATTCATCAGGATTAAAGAGAACGTCATTTGAAAACTGTATGTAAATATTCTTGTCTGTTTTGCCGTTACCCAGAGCTATATCCTCAACAGCGCTTTCATCCGGATTCATATTACTTCCGGAGCCGGAAATTTCGCCCTGCATTATTGATATACTGTCCTGCATATTGTTCTGCTCAATATAGTTCTTCATTGCCATAAACAGTATGTCCATATCATCACTTGCAGGCTGTGTATTGGCATCACCAAGATTAAGACCTGAATTTGTATTATCAAGAGGTTCTTCACCTGAGCTCAAATCCGGATTAATAACAATCTGCTCCACCTGTTCTGTGCCAAACTGCTTATTAAACGCCTTTACAAGCTCCGCCCATTTATCTTCAGCAACCGATGCCATACTATAGAGCATAACAAAGAAAGTGAGAAGCAGCGTTACAAGGTCACCATAGGTGTCCATCCAGCTTCCGCCGCCTTCTTCCTCCTGTTTTTTTCTACCCAAATCGGTTCACTCCCTATTCATTTATTTTTTAGAACTGTCTTTAAGTTCACCTTTAAGTGATGAAACAGGCAGTAAACGAGTAAGCTTTTCCTGAATAAAGTTCGGGTTGTCACCGTCCTGAATTGCCTGAACACCTTCAGCAATAATCATCTTACAAAGATATTCTTCACTATGTCTTTCTTTAAGCTTTCTTGCAATAGGTTTACAAAAAAGGTTAGCAATAATAGTACCATAGAAGGTTGTAATAAGAGCTACCGCCATACTTGAAGCAAGTGCTGCCTGGTCAGAAAGGTTTGCAAGAAGATTAATAAGACCAATAAGCGTACCTATCATACCGAATGCCGGAGCATATTCCGACATCTGAAGATAGAAAGCCTGATCCTGATTATGTCTGTCATCCATGTAGTCAAGTTCATTATTCAAAAGTGCCTTAACCTTTTCCGGTTCAACCGAGTCAACAACAAGTAAAAGTGAATTTTTAAGAAACTTGTCTTCAACCGCATTGAGCTTATCTTCCAGCGCCAGGAGACCATTTATTCTTGCTTCCTTTGCAAAATAAACAATCTGTTCTATGTAACTCTGCGGATTATACTTTTTTGGCATAAGAACAATTTTCAGATGCTTTGGAATTTTACCAAGGCTCTTGCCCGGAAATGAAATCATAGTAGCAGCAATAGTACCACCCAATACAATCATAATTGAAGGCAAATCATAAAACTGCGTAAGATTTCCCGGAGTAATTGAGAAATCATTTTCTAACATAATTGACAGGAGTACAAATCCTATTCCAAAGATATACCCCAGCAGCGACATTAAATCCATAATATACGTCCCTTTCTAATATGGCATTTTTAATCAGGCATGAACGGCCTTTTCGTACTTTTTAATTTCCCGCAGAATAAAACTCAGCGGTTCTTTAACTATATAAGTGTTACCGTTTGAAAGCTTTATTGTTGTGTCAGGATTTTCCTGAATTGTTTCAATCAAACGATGGTTCAGGACAAATTCCTGATCGTTAAGCTTAGTTAAAATTATCATACTTTTCTATGCACCGATTCAGCGCAATATCTCCCTTATAATGTCAGGTAATACCGCACAAAACTGTGCGGTGTTACCCTAAATATTCATTAATTATCTCTTGAGGTTAATAAGTTCTTCAAGCATTGTATCAGAAACTGTAATAAGTCTTGAACAAGCCTGGAAGCCTCTCTGTGTTGTAATCATATCTGCCATTTCCTGAGAAAGGTCAGTATTTGATGTTTCAAGAGTACCACCTAAGATGCTGCCTGTTCCCTCAGTACCTGCGATTGCAAGCTGTGGTTCACCGGAGTTGAGTGACACAGCAAAATATGTATTACCTGCCTGACTTAAACCTGCAGGGTTTGCAAATGTTGCAAGGTCAATTCGACCAACCTCAAGAAGCCCGAATGTATCATGTGTTGCTGTGATGATACCCTTGTCATTGATTGAAATACCTGTAAGGTCAGCAACTGTCTGTTCGCCGCCTTCTGTACCGCCTGCAAGGTTAAAATTACCCTGACCAAGACCTAAATGTGATGAAGGTTCACTTGGTGTCATTGTTACAATACCTTCCATTTCGGAAACATTGTAAGCATTGATTGTGTTAAGGTTCGGATAAGTGATAACGATAGAATCGTTTGCATCTGTTCCGCCCTTCTTGAGAACTACTGAACCAGCGCTTGCAAGCTGTTCTTCTGTAAGAGTTGCAACATAGTCATTGATTCTGATTGTAAGTGAGTTAGCCTCTGTAAGTGTAAGATCCATAGAACCTTCACCGCTTCCGCTGAAGCTGTCACCTACTGACTGAATTGTAAAGAACTGTGCCATTTCTTCTGGAAGTTCAACTGTACCTGATTCAACACCAAAGTCAGCGTTTACAATTTCAGCACCTGTAAGTTCTTCAGCAAAAGCACTCGGGTCGCTCATTGAAATTGTAAATACACCACCCGGATGCGGCATACCATCATTTGCAGCTCTGATAGCAGCATTGATTTCAGTGTTAAGGTCAGTAATGTTTGCAAATGTTTCATCAGCATTAAGAGTAACAACGATTGATGAGCTTGTAATTTCTGCCTGTGCCTTCTGACCGATAGGCATTTTAGTGCTTGAAGCAAAAACGATATTTACATTACCGTTTTCAGTTTCTTCTGATGCATTAATTGTATATGCAATGTTGTTGATTGTATCTGAAACAGAAGCAACGCTTGCGTTTTCATAAGGAAGGCTTATCTTGATTCTGTCAGAACCGGCTGCCTGACCTGAAGGTTCACCTGAAACACCAAGTACGAAGTTACCGTTTACGTCAACTACATTACCCTCAGCGTCAATATCAAGCATACCTGCCTTTGTATAGAAGATGTTGCCGTCATTGTCCATAACCTGAAGATAACCTTCACCGGCAATAGCAACGTCAAGTGTGTAACCTGTTGTTGACATAACTGACTGTGAGTGATTTACGTCAACACTTCCGAGCTTTGAACCGTAACCGATTTCTGTCGGGTTAATACCACCGCTTGTTGCTGTAGCAGCAGTAGCTGATGTATTTGTCTGATAGTATACATCTCTGAAAGTAGCTCTTGAGCTCTTGTAACCATATGTACTAACGTTTGAAATATTATTACCTACAACGTCCATCTTAGCCTGATGAGTAATCATACCTGCAACGCCTGAATATAAAGATCTTACCATAATAATCCTCCTGAAATTTCCGAGGAACTGTGTGGCATACCGTCAATCGGTCGGGCATGCCGAAAGCTTCCTTTAAAAGGTCCGGCCTTAAATAACAACAGTTCCGTCTATGTTTGTGAATACGTTTCCTGTCATTTCATCTTTGTTGACAGTTGTTATAACAGTGTTATTTTTAACACTTACAATAAAAGCCGCTTCATCAAGAAGAATAAGAGTATCATCAAGTCCCTTTTCTTCAGCAAGCTTTATTGCTTCATTCAGTCTTTCAAGGTTCTCACCGGATAAATCAATTTCACGCTCCATCACACGATTTATCGCATGCCTTGAAAAATTAACCCCTGTTGCAGTATCAATCCGTTCCTGAAGAATATCCTTAAAGCTTCTGCAGGAGGTTGAATCTGCTACGTCCTGAGGAGACCTGTGAGGAATACCCGTGGTAATAGGGGTCGATATTCGTTTAATATCAATATCATTCATACTAACAGACTCCTTTCTATTAGTTTAGATTAAAATAATCAAAGGTTTTCGGCTTCCGGCTTGTTATTACCTGAAGATGAAGAAGCGTCGTTAATCATAGTAACCTTATTATAATCATATGGTACACCATTTACATAAATCTTGTACTCGTCATCCTCAATTGTGATTTTTTCAACCTTACCGGTTATTGAAGTAGTTTCACCGCCAATTTCATTTTTTGAAACTGTAACCTCACGGCCAAGCATACCCATAACATAGTTCTGCTTTGAATACTGACAAAGATCCATCATTTCCTGCATAGTTGAAAACTGCGCCATCTGTGCAAGATACTGAGTATCATCAACAGGATTCATAAAGTCCTGATTGGTAAGCTGATTTATCATCATGTTAAAAAAGTCATTAACAGACAAATCACTGTTACCATCGCCAAAAACAGCATTATAAGTTTTTCCGGTTGAAGCTGTTCCGTTTAAAATATCAAGATAATTTCTATCTGATGATGTTGGTGCTACTGGCATATAAACCATCCTTTCTAAATTGTAATATTAAGTGCAGAATCGGCTACCGAGCTTATAATCGGCTCTGTTTCCGCATCAAAGGAAACATTTCTGTCCGATATTTCTCCAAGCTTGTTTTTAAGCTGTCTGAAATGATTCTGCTGATTTGCTTCATCCTGACGTCTTTCATCAAACTGATCAAATGCCGACTGTGCATGCATAACTGTTTCAGCTGTTTTTACACTGTTGTTTTCAATTTCAACATTGTGATTGTTCAGAGAAGTCTGAAGTGAAGCCAGATCACGGTTTAAAAGCTCTGCTGTCTTTTCACTTGAAGCTACCAGAGATAAAACGGATTTTCCGCCTTCGTCTGTAACAAGCTTTACCAGTATTTCGCCAAGTCCTTCCGGTCTGAGCTTAACTGTAAATTCGCTCTTGCCATCCTGAAGATTTTCAGAAATCCCCTTATAAAGCTGCTGATCAGCCGAGCCATACTTTGCCTTGTTCATTTCAAGCTCTGCATATGCTCTGTCAAAGCTTATATCTACCTTCTGTGCAAGCTCATCAGGATTTACACCGTTCATGACAGCTGAAAATTCACTGACTGAATCTGATTCCTCTGGAATATCGGCTTTAACATTTTCCCTTACGCTTTTCATAGTACGTGCAAAGTCAATAGTTTCACCATCTGTCTGCGGTTGTTGCTGCTGAGTAAAAGAAGCGTTTGCTTTATTGCCTGCCGGAACATAGCTTACAATTTCCATCTCTCCGTTTGCCAGCATTTCCTCCGGATTGAAAATCAAACCATCTGAAACACCCTTAACAGAGGCTGTATTTTCAAGATTTCTGAACATCTGATTATCTGAAATATCAGAAGCCAGCGGAATTCCGTTGCCTGTACTGATAAAATCAAGAAGTCCTGCAAGCTGAAGTGGGTCAACCTTTAGCATACTCTCTGAAAAATCAAAACTGTCCTTAACCTGATTGCTGTCAGATAATTCAGATAATAACTTTACAACAAAATTATTGCCGCTTTCATTATTTTCCTTACCAAGCACAGCGTTTCCGGTTATATTGAGAATTTCAGTAAGCTTTTCAGCCATCGGATTGTCTGTCCAGATGTTTGTCTGCGTCTGCACCGGATCCTTAATATCAGGATTCATATCCGGATTCTTCTGATTATCATTCTTTATAAAAAGATTATTGCTCTCCGCATCCGTATTATCAGTGTTTTTAATAACAAGATTTTCAGTATTATTTGTCAGCATATCAGCTTCTGAAATAACACCTTCATCAGCCATGTCCGATGCATCCTTCATCAGACCGGAAAAATCCGAAGCAATATCAGAATTCTGCATATTCAGTACAATATCCGGATTTACGACATTAGTCTGAAAATTCAAAATCTCAAGGGCTTCCTCCATGTTAGGCACACCGGCAACATCCTGCTGTGTCTGCATCACAGGTATATCTGCAACCGACTGCTGATTTTGTACAATCATAAGCATTATATCAGCAAAAGACATTCCGGACTCCATCATCTGCATAACATTCATGCCCTGTCCGGCAGCCTGCTGCAGTATGTCTGCTCTCAGTCCCTGAGTAATCTGTCCTGCGTCCATCATAATTTCACCACCTTTCACTGTAAAAAATATTTATATATAATCATTCGGCAGTAAGCTTAAATGAGAGGAATTCTTCAATTGAAGCCTCATTTTCCTTAATTGCCTGATGATCATATTCAGCCTTTTGTTCTTCCCGAAGCTTTTCGAGACCAAATACATCCTGCGAAAGGGTAACGACCTTTCTTCTCTGCTTTTCAATTTTCATATCCATAAGATTGATCTGATATGTAATCTGTGTCTGCTCACGCTTTATACCATCCATCTGCATGCTGTAAAACATAAGCTTTGAAGCAGTAGTTCCCTTTGCAACCTCCTCGTTCGATTTTTCACGAACCTCATCCATTATAACATCCAGTTCCTCGATACGTTTTTCGTATTCGTTTTTTTCACGCCGGAGTGCCATAAGAACATTTTTTTCTGATTCCAGAATCTGTTTCTTGTAATCATACATTTTTTGGAGAGAAAATGTAAATTTTTTCATTTATATCCCTCCGTACTACGCAATAATTTCTGTCATCATTGCTACAGTATCCTCAAAGTCAACCTTTTCACTGACAGGCTGCTGAAGAAATTCATTAATCGCCTGCATCCTTTGTATTGCATCATCAAGCTCCGGATTAGTACCGCTTTTGTAAGCACCGATTGAAATAAGGTCGGCATTTTCCTGATAAAGTGACATAATCTTTCTGATTTTTGATGCTGCCTGCTTTTGTTCAGGCGAAGCGATTTCCGACATAAGACGGCTAAGGCTCGCTGTAACATCAATTGCAGGATAATGATTTTTCATAGCAATTTTTCTTGAAAGCATTATATGCCCGTCAATAATACCTCTTACAGTATCTGATACCGGTTCATTTGAGTCATCACCTTCAACAAGAACTGTAAACAATCCTGTAATAGAACCTGTACGGAAATTTCCGCATCGTTCAAGAAGCTTTGGAAGTGATGCATAAATTGACGGCGTATAACCTCTTGCAACAGGCGGTTCACCGATACTAAGACCAATTTCACGCTCTGCCATGCAGTAACGTGTAAGGGAGTCCATCATAACAAGGACATCCTTACCCATATCCTTGAAGTATTCAGCAATTGTAGTTGCAGTAAGTGCGCATTTTGAACGCATCATTGCAGGCTGGTCTGATGTGGCAACAACAAGAACCGACCTTGCAAGTCCCTCCGGACCAAGGTCACGGTTAATAAACTCCATAACCTCTCTGCCACGTTCCCCTACAAGTGCAATTACATTTACATCCGCCTTGATATTACGGGCAATCATGCCCATAAGTGTACTCTTACCGACACCGCTTCCGGCAAAAATGCCCATTCTCTGCCCCTTACCAATTGTCATCATTCCGTCAATCGCCTTTACACCAAGCTCAATCGGCTGTGCAATCGGAGGTCTCTCAAGCGGATTGGAGCGAACACCATTAATGCTGTAATATGTACCTTCAGCAATCGGACCTTTTCCATCAATAGGATTTCCGAGTGCGTCAATTGATCTTCCTATCAGATCCTCACTTACATTAATTGTAAGCTTTTCATTTGTATTTTCTATAAAACTTCCGTAGCCTATACCATCTGTATCAGAATAAGGCATGAGAAGAACCTTATTGTCCCTGAACCCTACAACCTCTGCAAGAACCTCTGTTTTATCAGGTCCTTTTGAAAACATCCTACATACATCACCGATATTGCAGTCTATTCCGGTTGCTTCAACAGTCATTGCAACAATCTGTTCAACTCTTCCGTAAACCTTATAGAAATTATTCATTTTTATATTAGCAGATAACTCTGTCTGATCAAGGCTTACTTTCATCACTATCACCTTTATCAAGTGTATTAATAAATTCCCTGAGATTTTTCAGCTGTTCTGAAATAGTCGCATCAACAAGACCATTTGATGTATTAAGAATACATGTATCCTTTGAAATCCCTTCAGAAAATATAAATTCCACATTCTGTCCGGATGCCTGAAGCTCCTTTTCAAGTGTATCAACATAACCCGAAAGTTCTGAAGAAACCTCTGCTTTTACCCACTTTGTATCTCTTACATATCTTATTGCATCCTTGATGACACCATACATAACCATGTCATCATCTTCAATTTTCTGCGAGATAATCTTTTCGCAGATGCTTACAGAAAGATGTTTGAGTTCCTTTGCATATTCATCAAAGAACTGATTTCTTTCCTTTTTAATTTCTTCAATTGAATGCGAGATATAAAGTGCAAGATTTTCAAGCAGAGCTTTTTTCTCCTCAAAGCCTTTTTTAGCGCCTTCTTCATAAGCCTCAGTCTTAATCTGCTGCGCCTGTGCTGCCGCTTCATTTACTATGCGCTGCATTTCAACATTCGCCTGTGCTATAATGCCCTCTGCCTCTATTTTCGCATCACGTAAAAGCACGCTGCACTCTTTCTGGGCTGAAATTTTCTTTCTGCCAAGCTCACCTGCAAGCTCCTGACGAAGCTGTTCGGTAATCTGCTGACGCATTTCTTCTTCGAGAGCTTCACGCCTCGCTTGTTCTTCGGCAGCAGCGGCTGCAGCGGCGGCTGCTTCTTCATCTATTTCTTCTATGGTATCATCTTCGGGAATCGGCTCCGGTTCAAATTCAATATCAGGAATCTGAACAATTCCTTTCCCCTTTCTGATATCCTCAGGCTTGAATATTTTACGCAATTATTTCATCCTCTCCGCCCTTGGAAATTACAATCTCACCTGATTCCTCAAGTCGTCTTATGATAGCAACAATCTTCTGCTGTGCTTCTTCAACATCACGCATACGTACATTATGCAGATACTGCATATCTGTCTGGATTGTTTCTCTCTGACGCTGCGACATATTGTTGAAGATAACATTTGTAACCTCTTCCGATGCCGCTTTAAGTGCAATTGTGAGATCCTTTGTATCAACTTCTCTGATAAACATCTGAATTTCCATGTTATCAAGATAGATAATATCATCAAATACAAACATGAGCTTTTTGATTTCTTCTGCAAGTTCTGGATCTTCGTCTGAAAGCTCTTCGAAGATAAATTTCTCTGTCTTTCTATCGACTCTGTTCATAATTTCGGCAATGAAGTTTACGCCGCCGAATTCAGTAACATCAACAGAAGCAATTGCAGATGCCTTTTTGCTGAGTACCGACTCAACGATAGCAATAATTTCCGGTGAAGCTCTGTCAAGATTTGATATTCTCTTGATTACATCAAGCTGAATATCACTCGGCAGCTCCGAAATTATCTGCGAAGTCTGCTCCGCATTTACATATGAAAGGACAATTGCAATTGTCTGCGGATGCTCGTTCTGGAGCATCATAAGCAGATTCTTATAGTCGACCTTTCTTAGAAAATCAAAATTTCTCGTTTTATTTGATTTAAGAACCTGATCCATGAGATATGCAGCTCTCTGCGGTCCGAAGGCCTTGTCAAGTACATCCTTAGCATACGACTCACCGCCCTCGGCAACCACCTTCTGGGTAACACACAGATCATAGAAATCCTCTAAAATCTGCTGCATATCATCAGAAGAAAGCAGGTCCAGTTTTGCAATTTCACTTGTTATGGCTTCAATTTCATCATCTCTGAGATACTTATATACTTCCGATGCACTGTCAACACCCAAAGCAATCATAATTGCCGCTACCTTGGTAGCTTGTGTTATCTCCGATTTTTTTTCAGTTTTTGTTGAAGCCATAATTATTCATCACGCTCCTTCAGCATTGAGCGGATAAGAGCTGCTGTAATTTCAGGGTTATTCTTCGCAAATTCTCTGACTTCAGTCTCTGTAGCCTTTTCCTTCTTGTTATGTTCATCAGCCTGTTCTTCAAGAGACTTTCTTTCGTTTTCTTCAATAATTTCCTGAAGCTCTGCAAGCTGTGCTTCATGCTCTGCCTGTTCAAGCTCTCTGCGCTTCTTTGCTTTTCTGAGAAGCAGGAATACAATAAGCGCTGCAAGAAGCAGTAAGATAAGTAAGCATACGCCACAGATAATAAGAACTCTGCGCTGTTCATCTGTAAGTCCTCTTATCGGAGCAGGTGCCGGATTATCATCATTATCCAGCGCTCTGTTGTAAACAGCAATTTTTTCTTCCGGAATATTTGTTGCACCCTTTACAAGCTGGATAACAGCATTTCTCTCATCTCTTGACATATATGCATCCTCTGTAGTTACTACGACAGCAATTGATGCGTCCTTAACTGTACCCTGTGCCCTTTCAGTCTGTTTAAGGAGATAACCCAGAGCAAGCTCTACATCATCTTCATAATGCACAGTATCATCACTTGTCAGGTCATCCTCGTCTTCATTCTGATAATTCGGAATATCTGTATTGTTTTCTTCTCCGACAATACCACCCTCATCAACAGCTCCCTGCTGAGTGTCATATTCCTTATGTTCCTTTTCAACATATCCCTGACCGGTTTCTTCATCAGGAAGAAGCTGCTTCATTTCCTCAACAACCTTATCGTAGTCAATTTCAACAGAAGCTACCGCATCAACACCGTCAGGATAAATATTCTGCAGAATTTTCTTGGCATTTTCTTCATACTGCGCCTCAATGGAATTTACATACTCCATCTTTTCTGCAATATCAATACCTGTAGTATCATTCTGTGCTTCAACCTCTTCAGCCGAAAGCATTTCACGACCGGTTGTACTGTCAATAACAGTTACGTTTTCAGGCTCCATCTGCTGCGCACTGAATGCAACAAGATTCTTAATGGCAGTAACATTTTCAGGAGTAAATGCCGCACTGTTTGAAAGTGTAAGTGTTACACTTGCCTTTGCCTTGTCATTGCTTTCTTTCCAGGCATAATCATCCGTTTCAGGGAAGGTAATTGTAACAATTGCACCCTTGACGCCTTCTATTCTTTCAATAGTAGTCTGAAGTCTGTCCTGAAGCTCAAATCTTAATGTCTGTTCCTTTTCAAATTCCGTCATTGTCATTCCAAGATTGTCAAAGAATGTACCGTATGACGGTGCTGTCTGCGGATAACCGCGTTCAGCCATTTCGTAAACAAGCATGTCCCACTCGGAGCTTTTAACTTCAATTTCGCCATCCGAATTAATCACAGCTTCAACGCCTTCACTCTGAAGTTCGGCATAAACCTGCGAAGTTTCCTCAGAAGTCATCCCCGGGAATAAAACTATGTATTCATCATCACTCGAACTGTTCAGAACAATCGTTATAACAATTGCTAAAATAATTATTCCCGCTGCAACTGCTATAATTGCGATTTTCAGAGCTTTTGTAAGCCCCTTCCAGAACGTCTTGAGCTTTTCCAAAATATTTTTAAACTTTTCTTTCATTTAAAAAATCATACTCTCCATCAAAAATTCATAAAAATCAAATAAAATCAAACCTGCATAGAAAGAATTTCCTTGTATGCATTCACCGCTCTTGTTGTAAGCTGAACTGTGAGCTGAATTGCAGTTGATGCCTTGGTTGCGTCAAGCATCGCACCCTCAAGGTCGTTTGACAGACCGGTAGATATTTCATAGGCACTCTGAAGTGACTGCGATTCAAGATCCTTTACTTCCTGAATTTTCGATTTAAGTACATCGCCGAAAGTAACTGTCTCGTTTTTTTCTTCCTGTACAGCACTTACCGGTTTTATAAAATCCGATGAAATCGGTGACATATCCGAGATTGGTACTATATACATTTTAAACTACCTCCGATTATTATTGTTTTCCTATTTCAAGAGTTTTAGCCGCCATTGCCTTGATAACCGACAGCGCACTTACATTCGCTTCGTATACTCTCGAAGCTTCAAGCAGGTCAACCTGCTCCTCTGTATTGTTTACATTTGAATAGTAAACATAGCCGTCCTCATCTGCATCAGGATGCTCAGGGTCATAAACCGCTTTGAAATCCTCCTGACTTTCAACAACCTCAGCAACACGGACACCACCGCCGGAAACCTGTTTCAGAGTCTCGTCAAAGGTCTGTGTTCTTTCCTGAAAAATAACCTGCTTTCTTCTGTAAGGCTCATCGCTTCCGGTTCTTGTGGTATTCTGGTTTGCAATATTCTGCAAAATTATATTTGTACGGAATCTTTCAGCTGTAAGCGCCGAACCGATTGTGTTTATAGAATTTAAAAAAGCCATTTTTTACACTCCTTATTTGAAGTTGCTGTTTGTAAGCACATAACGAAGATCATTGATTGCGGAATTAAGCTTACTGATAATTGCCGATGACTGAAGATATGCACTGTAAAGCTCAAGGTTTTCCTTGTCTACATCAACATTGTTTCCGTCAACAAGCACATCTGTTTCAACAATCTCCGAAACCTTGGTACTGAAATTGTATCCGACCTTTCCCTTTTCCACGGCATCCTCAAGTGTGTTTTCAAAAGATACCGTTTTGTAATTGTAGTCAGGAGTATCAATATTTGATATATTCTGAGTATGAATTTCCTGCTTGATACCCATTTGTTTAATTCCGTTTTCCATAGCCTTGAAAGCTATTGAATCAAGATACATAATAAACTCCCATCTGCCGCAGAATCTCACAACAGAAACGCTTCAAGCGGCAATTTTTTCTGACACACAGACTGATTTGCAGCATCTGTATGGTTACATTTCTGTTACAATCCAAAGCATACTGCATGCATTACAAGAGACAATTTCACACAATACACCTTACTATTCATTAATTAGTATATCACAAAATCGTCTAAATTGCAACAGTAAAATACATTTTTTTTAATATTTTTTCGTAAATCCCTCAAAATAGGTTACATGCTGTAATCATTTGTCAGCGCAGTTATCGTATTTTCGCCGTTTGGCGTTATTTTCACAAGTTTATTTCTGTATTCAAGTAAATTTTCCCTTTTCAGGTGATTTATTCTGTTTTCTACAAATACCGGAGCAATACCCAGTGCATTTGAAATATTTTTTAACGATAAGTGTTGTTCCTTGAACTCACCGGCAGCTTTAAGGATAAAATAATCAAGAATATTAATATTTTCATCCGATGATACTTCGGTATCATTATACTGACCGCTGCTTTTTACCATATCAGACTTACACGGACTATACCCCCTGTCCTCAAGCTTTATATCGGGGATTTCACCGGAATTTCTGATGCCGCCAAGTTTTTTTGTTATGTCGTATATATTATAAAACATGCGGGAGCTTTCAGGATTTGATGATTTGATAAAATTCTGCGAGCAGCCTGTGATAATAAGGAGTTCCCTGGCTCTTGACATAGCAACGTTAATACGTCTGCTGTCTCTTGCAAAGCCTATCAGATGCTCCGGATTATTACGCACAAAGCTTACAATTATTATATCCTCCTCCATACCCTGAAATCTGTCAACAGAACCGATTCGCAGGGTAAAATGTCCAAACCTTCCGCAAAAACCGCTGTTTATAATCTCATCCTCAAGAAGCTTAACCTGTGCGTCATAGAAGGTTATAACACCAACACTCTTGCGGCAATTGTTGTCAGAAAGGTTCTTTTCAAGAACGCAGAGAATTTTCTTTATTGTTTCAGCTTCATACACATTGTAATAACTGCTGGATTTTTTATTTTCCCGATATTCTTCGGAATCAGGAATATCATACCAGAGAACATGATTATCCTCACTTATTTCAATCCCCTGACAGCAGTGTTTTTTGTATTCGGATGCCGGCGACTCAAGACGTCCCGCATCAGTATTGATGTAAAACTGATTTATCAGCGCCGCAATATCCCTGTGCATACGATACTGTCTGAAAAGCATTGTTCTCATCACAGGCTCTGATTTCTCGTAAAGCTCCTCAAAAAGACTCACCTTAATAAGCTCTCTGAGAGTTGTATCCTCCTCGCTGATTTCGTCATAGGCATTACTGTCAATAAACGGCGGAAGCTGTTTGTGGTCACCCACAAGTATAATTTTCTTGCCCTTGAGCATTGGCAGAATAATATCCGGCGGTGTACTTTTGCTGGCTTCATCAATAATAACCACATCAAATGACGGATAGTTTTCATTGAAATCTTTAGTGCCACTCTGAATACATGTGATACCGATTACATTTGCATTTTTTATATAAAGATTTTTAAGAGCATTGAAGCTCTGTCCGCTTGAATCGGAAATTTTTCTGCGCCACTCATAAAGAAGCCTTTTCCATTTATCATATCTTGTGTATCTCACCTGATAGTATTTATTTACATTATATTCAATCTGTTCGAGACTAATGTCAGAAAGGTCAATATTTTTTAATGCCTTAGCGTAAAAATCATCAGCGATTTTTTCTTTCAGGTATTCAACCGCATAATTATACTCTCCGGAAATATCGGTAAATTCCTTGTAAAGCTTTTCACCCTTAGCCTTGCAACCATAGTACTGGTTTTCAAAGTTTTCTCCCAGCGCATCAAGAGAAATGTGATATGACTGAACATTTTCAATAAATTCCACATCATTTTTTATTTTGTAAATCCGTTCGCACAGTCTGACAGTTTTAAGCTGAATACTCATCATAAGGTTTTCTGCACGTCTGAAATACAACGCTGCAAGACGGCGCCATTTAAACCCGAAAACAAGCGCTTTTACCCCCTGTGGTTCAGACTCAAGTATTGCACAGCCTTCATTGTAAAGTGATTCAACCATATTGAAATCCGCATAGTAAAAAACACCCTCATACACGGTTTTATCCATAATTCGTGAACCGACTTTTTTACAAATGTAGTTAAAATGCTCAAGAAATCTCTCTGTATATTCATTTAAAAAATCAAGCTCGTATTCATACTGGTGAAGCAGCTGTGAATCAGCCTTAATATCATGATAACGCCTTAATATGTCATTATAAATATCATTTGGGATAATAAAATCCGGCGGATAAATATCCCTTGCCTTTTCGGCATATTCAATATCATCCGTTTCATATGCTTTTGCAATCAATTCAAAAAAATCCGACCTACGGCGTTTTGCATCCTCAAAAACGCTTTTATAAAAGTAAAGCTGAGATTCCAGTTCAAGCTTTTCCTTCTGAAGATTCAGAGCATTCTCCGCATATGAAAGAATTTCAGGAAGCCTTGCCCTGTTCTGCTTCAGCCTTTCCATACGCTGCGTAATGTCCGCATCCATAGACGCAGATTCCCTTGCTATACATGAAATCCACGTTCCTACAACATTATCCTCAACAAAGGGAAGACCTTCTTCTTCAACTCTCGAAGTATCTCCTTTTCTGAGAACTCTTATGTCAGCATGGTTCATAACCCTTGAAATTGCATTGTCAACAGCAAGATTTGACTGGGATACAATAAGTGTTTTAAGTCCTCTTATTGCGTTCTGATAGCATATCTCTGCTATAACTGTTGTCTTTCCCGTTCCCGGAGGCCCCTGAATAAGATACAGGTCTTCCGCATTAAGTGCCCCTTCAACGGCGGTTATCTGCTCTGAATTCATATTTTCCGAAAGTAGGTTCTCAGAATCAAGAACAACATTTTCCCCCATGCTTCTGTTGGCTTTTTTCGGTTCAAAAATAAATTCGGGAAGTCTTTTGTTCACTGCTTCACCCTTGCAAAGCTTATCAATTCCCGACTTCATACGCTTGCATGTAATATCTGCCGCACCGTCATAGGCAATAAGCCTGATACCGGCAGACAGCTCCTTCATGACACCGATAACATTATCAGAGAATGGTCTGACAGTCAGAATGTCACCATCAAGTCTCTCCGCACTTCCGAAGCCCCATGAAGGACGTCTGCTTTCATCTACGAATCCAACTGTAAGACTTCTTACATCCGTACCCTCTTTAAGGTCATAGGTTACAATATCAATTTTACCGTCATTGACGCATGCACCCTTACAGAAAAAAACATAGGAACCGGCTTCTGCTTTTTTCATAAGCGACTCAATGTAATCATTCCATACAGAAAGACGCTTTTTTACATTTTCATTTATGTAGGTAAAATCCTCACTTTTTTCCTGCTGAAAATACAAAGTAAAGCGTTTGCCCTGTATCTGATTGTTGTTAACAGATGTACAGAAAAAATTATTGCTGTCAAGCCTGCCGCAAAGTGTGACAGTCCTGCCGTTTATGTTAAAGCATAACAGTATCTGCTGACCGTCATTGACAGCTGCCTTTATTTCAAAGGCTTCCTCCTCCGGAAACATTATCAGAGGAAGTTCATATTTTGATACACCCTTTAATGTGCTGAAATTTTTCAGTTCATCTATCGCTCTGGGCGACATGGTAAGATTCAATTTTAATATCTGATTTTCCGGCAATTTTCAGCACCTCCGCATAATTATACATATTAATTATAGCATAAAATAAGTTTTATTACAACTGATTAATAAAAATATATGGGTAATCGCTTGCTTACCCATATCAATTTGTCGAAAAAGTCTTTAGAAAAAGTTTTTTTCATATTTCAAAGTTTTGTTCAAGCTTTTTCAAAAGTTTGCGGGGTCGAGGGGCAGCGCCACTCGTCGCCATCCGCAGATGGTGAAACACCTTGCCTCAGCGGCGCATTTACGAGGGTGAATTGACAAAACAGCCCAGTGGGCTGTTTTGGGGGAGGGGACGCTTTGCAAGAAAAAGCGTCCCCTTACTAACTGTATTTGTAATCTTAATCTGCCGATTGAATCGGCACGAAAGTCAATATTGAATTTTTTCTGCAGTATGATATGGGTAATCACCTGATTACCCATACCATAAACTTAAATCATAAACATCAGCAAATCCCAGTACATATGCAAAGTGATTGGAACAAGTATATTTCTGCTTTTAATAAAAATCAGACTGAAAATAACGCTTAAAATCAATACAGAGATAAATCCCAGACTTGTAAATGCACTGATAAACATTCCATCACAAATCCATCTCGGAAAATGAATTGCAAGAAAAAGCAAAGCATTAAATAGTATGTAAAGCCACTTTTTATCCTCACATACGGTAATATTAAGAAGCCAGCCTCTGAACACCATTTCTTCTGTCAAACCAACAAATAAAACTATTATTATACTCTCTGCACCGAAATCATCATTAACAGCAATTCTGCCATTTTGCAATAATTCCGAAACGGCTATATAAACAGTAAAAGCAATAAAAACCGGAATATATTTAAGCCAGTTCACTTTTATGTTAAACATATCTTTTAAGGATACATAAACATCATCCTTAAAATACTTCACAAGCATAATAGCCGGAAGCGTCCATACAAGATTTTTTGTTATTCCGCTTTTAACGAACTGATTTGCCGCATTATTTTCAATAAAACTATCAATAAAATCTTTTCCTATAAATTCAAATACCGTCCACAAGCCAAAGAAAGCAACTAAATATATTATCAGTATTGACGTTTTCTTTTTATTAATCATAATTATCTCCATATATCATTTAGCCTTACAGCTCATTTTATCAACATCAAGTCTGAAAATTGCTGTAACTCTGAACATCTCATCTGAATAACTCCAACGTTCATTTCCTGTTGTCTGCTTCATGAGTTTATTAAGACCCAGTATTTTTTCATCTTTATCATCAACAATACCAAGTGTTCCCGTACCAATTACACTTTGAAACTTAGCCGAATAATCGCAGGCAATATCTCCGTCAGTCAGTTCATAATTGCCGTCAATTTCAAAACCGATCTTTGGCTTTTTCTGACTTAACTCAAACTTTCTTCCAGCCTTTGCACCGTGAAAATAAAATCTGAAACAATTATTTTCATATACATACCCATAATTAACAGGCACAATGTATATATCACCATCATCGTAAAAGGCAATTCTCAGAATCTGCTCTTTGGCAATAAATTTTTCGATTAAATTTAAATCCTTGATTTCTCTGTCGCTTCTTCTCATAATCATTTCCTTTTTTAGTTATATCTATCAAACAATTTTAACCCTGTGTGCCGTAATAATTGTATAACTGTGTGCATTGACAGTTATTCTTACATTATCAGCCTCACAGTACCAGTTTTTGCCCTGCCTGTAAATATTACACTCTTTTTCAAGTATTACACTTTTGCAGTATTCCACAACATCATCGGTATTTAGCTGTAAATTGCTTTTTATACGCTTAACTCCAAGCTCTGTTGTGTGGAGTTTGTTGAGGTTGTTCAAGAGAATTTCGGTCATTTTGTTTTCTCCGAAAATTCTTTTTTCAGCAAAGCATAGATATAAAAATCCTCATAAACGTTTTCATTTTCCTTAGAAGGATATATTTCTTTATGTTCGGCTTCTTTCCTCATTCCAAGCCTTTCAGCCAGTTTTACGGATTTTGTGTTCCTTGTATTAATTTGCGCAATTATACGTCTTACACTAAGCTCTGAAAAGGCATATTCCATCATACCCTTTACACTTTCGCAAGCGTATCCTTTGCCCTGATAACTGCCGTTAAACGTATACCCTATCTCATAACATCCATATTTTCTGTCAGAAAAATATATTTTACCGATAACCTTGTTATCTAAAACAACTGCAAAAAATTCATCGCTGTTTGAAAAATTTATTGCTTCCTGCACACAGGCTTCTTTTGTAAATGTTTCATAAGGTTCAAAATATGTAACTTCCTTATCCGTCAGAATTTCCGCTAAATCTTCAAAGTCCTCAGCAGCAAACTTTCTTATTGTAAGACGCTTGGTAGTAAATAATGCAGACATGCTTTTTCCTCCCCAACTTAAAACATAGCTTTTAACTTTTTACTTTCACTTGAATATTTTCCCGATTTATCAAGAATACCCGAAACCTGTGACAAAACAATTTTGGAATAATGATAAAAGCTATAGAATAAATTATCCGGAACGGCATCAGGATTTTCATAAATTTCATCAAGTTCATCTTCAGTAACTTCTTCTGAAAGAAGATATTTTTCATTCAGCATATCAGAAAAATTATCAAGTGGCTGAGCATGTTCTTCGTTTTCAACATCAGTGCAAACCTTGATATAATATATAAACTGATTGATCAGTATTCCTGCAATTTTTTTATCTGATTTTGTATTACTGTCAAGTAACTTTTCCAGTATTCTTACAAGGAACACCAAAACAAACGGAGCAGGCGGACACATTGTACTCTGATGCTCAAAATCCGAAATCTTGTAATAAATTTTTTTCCATTCTTCAACATCATGTGTCTGTTCAAGGATTGACAACAATTCGTCATAACCCTCAGCTGTACCAAAGGCAGTGAACATTCTGTGCCATGGAATATCCTTGTAATTCAGATTATCAATGTAGTCTTTTATTTCTTTATTCATATCAACATAGGATTTTTTAATATGAGTAAACATTTAAAAATCCCATTCTCCCTTCATATTCATAAGCAAATCTTCAATTGAATCTGCTATCTTAATGGAAACTTTGTCAAAATTCTGAACTGCAAAAACTTCACCGGTATCATTATCAACATGTACCAAATAGCTGTCATTTCCCTCAATACAACAAAAACCGCCTATTAAAAAATATTCTCCTTCACTCATATAGTGAAGTTCTTTTTTGTTGAATAAAAATTTTACATCTTCTGAAAGTTTATGCTGAGATTTTGGTAAAACCTCATCCAAAACCAATTGTCCTACTGTATCGGTGCTGCCACATAAAGGCAAAAACCAATATGTAGACAGGTATTCCTTAATTTGTGGATTGATAGAAAAACCAAGTTCTTCTTCAAGATGTTTAAATTCAATAGGCTCGGTCTGGAGTTTAGGCTTCCATTCCAATTCGTTTTCTTCTTCAATAGTTGAAATTATAAGAGGACAATCAGCATATTTTTCAGACTTTGAAACTGTTGGAAAAGTTCCCCATTTTTTTCTCCAGGAATTATTGTTTTTTTCAAAAAACGTGTCAAAAGCTTCTTTCATACTCATTTGTCAGTTCCTCCTGAATAAACTATTGAATTCAAATTTATTGTATAAAAGCCCTCACACCAAAAAGCGTGAGGGCATAAAATTACTGATTTTTCTTAGCTTCAAGGTCAGCAAGAGCGTCTTTTCTTGAAAGATTAACTCTGCCCTGCTTGTCAATTTCAGTTACCTTAACAACAATTTCGTCACCGATTGAAACAACATCTTCAACCTTTTCAACTCTGTTCTTGTCAAGCTTTGAAATGTGAACAAGACCATCCTTGCCAGGTGCAATTTCAACGAATGCACCGAACTGCATTATTCTTACAACCTTACCCTTGTAGATAGCACCAACTTCAGGACCTGCTGCAATTGTATTTACAATAGCGATAGCCTTGTTGCAGTTATCCATATCAATGCCGGAAACGAATACGTTTCCTTCTTCATTAATGTCAATCTTAACATCACATTCAGCAGTAATTTTCTGGATAACCTTACCGCCCTGACCGATTACGTCTCTGATTTTATCAACATCAATCTTTGTCTGGAGCATCTTAGGAGCGTATTTATTTACTGTTTCTCTTGGCTGTGGAATAGCCTTGAGCATAATTTCATCAAGAATATAAAGTCTTGCTTTTCTTGTCTTTTCAAAAGCTTCCTTAATGATTGCAGGAGTAAGACCATCAACCTTGATATCAACCTGAATAGCTGTGATACCGTTATGAGTACCGCCAACCTTAAAGTCCATATCACCAAAGAAGTCTTCAAGACCCTGAATATCAACCATAGTCATAAACTCGTCACTGTCAGGCTTTGTAATAAGACCGCATGAAATACCTGCAACAGGAGCTTTAATCGGAACGCCTGCGTCCATAAGAGCAAGTGTAGAACCACAGATTGAACCCTGTGAAGTAGAACCGTTTGAAGAAAGTACTTCTGAAACAAGTCTTAAAGCGTATGGGAATTCCTCAACTGAAGGAATAACAGGAGCGAGAGCCTTTTCAGCAAGAGCGCCATGACCGATTTCACGTCTTCCCGGACCTCTGCTTGGCTTTGTTTCACCAACAGAATATGATGGGAAGTTATAGTGATGCATATATCTCTTTGAATCTTCTTCATCAAGACCGTCAATTTTCTGTGCTTCACTTACAGGGCCAAGGGTAGCAATAGTAAGTACCTGAGTCTGTCCTCTTGTAAAGAGACCTGAACCATGAACTCTCGGGAGAAGTCCGACTTCAGCCGCAAGCGGTCTGATTTCATCGATACCACGTCCGTCAACACGCTTACCCTCATAAAGCCAGTTTCTTACAATCTTCTTCTGAAGCTTGTAGATGCACTCGTCAATCATACCAATCTGTTCAGGATATGTTTCATCAAACTTTTCGTGAATGTCATCCTTGATTGGTGCAAGTCTTTCTTCACGGATGTTCTTGTCGTTTGTATCAAGAGCGAACTTGATTCTTTCGGCAGCAAATTCCTCGATAGCGTCAAACATATCGTGGTCAACTTCCTGTGATTCAAATTCAAACTTCTTCTTACCAATCTGTGACTGAATATCGCTGATGAAAGAAACCATCTTCTTGATTTCTTCATGACCTGTTAAAATAGCTTCAAGCATTGTATCGTCAGGCACTTCGTTCGCACCTGCTTCAATCATAACGATTTTTTCAGCAGAACCTGCAACAGTAAGGTTAAGGTCTGATTTAGCTCTCTGTTCAAGAGTAGGATTTAAAACAATCTGTCCGTCAACAAGACCTACACTGATACCTGCAATTGGACCGTTCCAAGGAATATCAGAAATAGAAATTGCCACAGCTGTCGCAATCATGCCTGTAATTTCAGGTGAGCAGTCAGGGTCAACCGCCATAACTGTCATAACAACAGAAACGTCATTTCTCATATCCTTCGGGAAAAGCGGACGGATAGGTCTGTCAACCATACGTGAAGTAAGGATAGCCTTTTCGGAAGGCTTGCCTTCTCTCTTTGTGAATGAACCCGGAATTTTACCTACCGAGTAAAGTCTTTCTTCATAGTCAACAGAAAGCGGGAAGAAATCAACCCCTTCTCTTGGCTTCTGGCTTGCTGTAACGTTAGCCATTACAACAGTTTCGCCATAGTGTACCCAGCATGAACCGTTTGAAAGTTCGCATGTCTTGCCTGTTTCTACAACAAGTTCTCTGCCGGCAAATGTTGTTTTAAAAGTTCTGTAATTTTCAAACATAAAAATGCCTCCATTAATACAGCAGTAAACTTAGCAATAAACTCTGCATCCGAAGCTCGGATTCACAGTTTAATGCTAATCACTACTGCATTTTATTTTTTACTTCTTTTTACTTACTTTAAATGGTTTAAAAGGCAGAGCGGATTTCTCCGGACTGCCTTTGATAAACATAGAACAAGTTCTTACTTACGGATGCCGAGCTTTTCAATGATTGCACGGTATCTGTTGATGTCCTTCTTCTTAAGGTATCCGAGAAGGTTTCTTCTGTGACCTACCATCTTGAGAAGACCTCTTCTTGAGTGGTGATCCTTCTTGTGAACCTTAAGGTGTTCTGTCAGATCGTTGATTCTTCTTGTAAGGATAGCGATCTGTACTTCAGGAGAACCTGTGTCATTTTCGTGTGTCTTGTTAGCCTCAATAACGGCTGTCTTTTCTTCTTTTAAAAGCATTTCTTTCACCTCTTTAAATATTAGTGCCAAACTTAGAAGTGGGCAGGTAAATTCCCAAACGGGCTTAACCCCAAATCCATGTAAACAGCACTTTTATATTATATCACATCTTTTTTGATTTGTAAAGACCTTTTCCTCTTTTTTTGTACTGTTTTTGGGGAGGGGATGCTTTTTCCTGCAAAGCGTCCCCTCCCCAGCTATCTTTGTAATCTCAATCTGCCGATTCAATCGGCACGAAAATCGATATTGATTTTTTCGTTGCATTCTGAAATGACGGCATTTCTGCCGTCATAATTTTTATGAAACCGTCTTTCCTTTTTTACTTTTTTTGGAGTTGTCAACCGGCTTTTCCTTACCGCCCATGTCCTCGAAAAGCGCATCATCCTCATCCGGCTCATCAGCAAGTTCAGGATTTACTTCACCCTTTTGTTCATAGTATGGGTTGATAACATACTTCTGGATAACCGGATATGAGTTGAATGTAATTGTAAATATAATAATTGCCGCAGGAACAAACGGAAATGCCCATACGGTGTAAATATTAAAAATTGCAAGTACTGCAAAGCCGCCTGCAAGAACAATTGTCACTACAAACGAAATAAGGTTCTTTTTTATTGCATATATAGTCAGAACAATTGAATTTCTGATTACATTTTTAAAGGAAACATCAGTTGCAACAATCAGCAGGTAGCTGTAAAAACTGACAAATAAAATGCCGATGCCAAGGCTTATACTCAGCACCATAGGAACATACATGAGATAACTGTCCTTCACCTGTGCCATATTCGGATAAACCTCAATTGCAGCATATACCGAAAACATTACAACAATATCAATAACGCCCATTGCAAAGGATTTTTTGTAGTTCTCAGTAAAAGCTCTTTTAAAATCAGTCAATATAAACGAATGCCTTTCCAGAGCATAGCTACGCATTATTTTAAAAACCGCCGCAGTTGCCGGTCCGAAAACAAGCAGGAAAACTATTGTTGAAACAGATGCAACTGCCAGTTTCGATGTCAGGTCCGTCATATAAAACAAAGCGTAATAAACAAGCGCCGCCGGTATCAGAAATACCGTATACAAAAGATTTACCTCCAGAAGCTTCCAGAACTTCCTCAGAAGAATCTCAAAGTACACAACTATCCTGCTTTTTTCAGGTGAATTTTTATCTATTCCCGAACCTGTTTTTTTATAACTGTAAAACAAACCCATTTTATTTTTATACTCCTTGATTTTAAAATTAAACTGCAAAAAATATTCTTCCTAAAAAATACGCAATCAGAACATCAGCCAGCGACAAGGCAAATGCCAGTAAAATAAGCACTGCGAATTTAAGCATATAAAGTCTGCCATCCGGCGGATTGTTCCCATCCTGATTGCCGAAAAACGAGTAATCCGCAATCCGGCGTGAAAGTCTCGCCGACTCTCTTGCACCAAGTATAAGAACAGCAGCAGATGCAGCCGCAAAGGGCAGAGCCGTAATAAGTACCGCAAAAAAGCCGCTGACGCCAAGCATAAGATAAACAAACGCCGCCGATATTCCCGATACCATACCACGGTAAACAGCTGTAAATCCGGCTATAACCTGTCCGAATGCAAAATATCCGGAAAAGAACTGTATCATAAGAAGCATGAGAAGCGGAAGAAAGCTTCTGAAAAACTGGCTGAATACCGAAATGTCTGTTTTTGTTTTGAAAATATTATGTGTAAACAGCAGCCTGTGATAAAAATTAAGATTGTCCGCCGTGCACACAGCGGCAGTTCCGAAAAACACACCGCATATCACCAGAAACAAAAGTAATGCAAGACACATACGTTTTTTTTGAGTTCTCGAATATACTTTACTGCCTGTAAATTTCATATACATCATTCCTTTTTAACTTTGGCAAAGGCCTTTTTTAAAAAGAATATGCACAGAGAAATAAATTTATTACTTTGACAGTTCGTACGCCCTCTTTGTACATGCCTGACATGCATTGTCCGCAACTTCTGTAAGTCTGCCCTCGTAAAGTCTGTCAAGCCCTGCAAGAGTAGTGCCGCCCGGTGACGAAACCATTTTAATAAGCTCATCAATACTGTAACCGGAATCGGTAATCATTTTTGCCGAACCAATAAGAGACTGTGCAAAAAGCGCCTTTGAGGTTTCCTCGTCAAAGCCTGCCTTTTTACCATAGTCGATAAATCCCTTTGCATAAAGATATATAAAAGCCGGACTGCTGCCGTTCAAAGCAATTACTTCCTTCATTTTGCTTTCAGGAATAACAGCCACCTTTCCGCATTCCGAAAAAATATCACATACAAGAGTAAACTTGTCCTGCGGTACATTTTCCGCATGCCCTACAGCTGTTGCGCCCTCTCCAAGAAGAAGCGGCGTATTCGGCATTACAAGAACAACCTTTGCTTCATCCTTTCCGAGAGTTTTTCTGATAAATTCCGCTGTAATTCCTGCGGCAATTGAAACAAAAACCGTTTCTGTACGTACATGTTCCTTTATTGAAACCAGAACATCCTCAAATACCTGCGGCTTAACCGCAAGGAAAACTATATCACATATATCGCATATCTCATCTGCACTTTCAGCTTTTTTCACACCATATTCCGAAAGCGAGCTTACCTTTTCAGCATCCATATCAAAGGCAAATATTTCGCAATTATCATTCATTCCGCTTTTGGCAATACCCTTCATAATGGCGCTTCCCATATTTCCGGCGCCTATAAATCCGATTTTATTCATTTTCCGACTCCTTTCAAAACAGTATAGTAATAATTATATCGCAAAACCGACAAAAAAACAAGTACTATTTTAAAATTTACTGAAACAATAATGGGATTGCCCTACGGCAATCCCTCAGTTTGTCGAAAAAGTCGTTTTTGAAATTTCAAACTAAAAGTTTTTTGGTCCAGCAATTTTTTCAAAAATGCTGGCGGAATCCAAAGGCAGAGCCTTTGGTCGCTCACCGCAGTGAGCGAAAATTCCATGTCGAAGGCGCATTTACGAGGGGTGAATTGATAAAACAGCCCGGTGGGCTGTTTTTCAAGAGGGGACGCTTTGCAAGAAAAAGCGTCCCCTTACTATCTTTCCTCGTTATTTAAATCTGCCGATTTAATCGGCACAATAATCAAAAATGAGGTTTTTCTACAGTCTGTGGGATTGCCCTACAGCAATCCCTTACAACTTTCTTTAAATTCCCTGTACATATACAAAGATCCAAGCACCAGAAGCGGAAGCTTATTTTTTTCCGAATACTGCAAAGCCCTCATAAGACCATCGGAAAAATTATCGGAAGCTCTGGCATTTATACCGTTTCCACTAAGAAATCCGGCTAAAGCATCTGCGCTTAAAGAACGTGGATTATCGGGTGTGACTGTAAATACAACATCCGCAATATCCCTGAGCATATCCGGATAAAGCGAATACTCCTTATCCTCCATAACCCCCATGAGCAATACTGTCCTCTGTCCGCCAAAACATTTTTTTACCGTTTTTACCGCTTCCTGCATTCCACAGGGATTATGTGCACCATCAAAAATAACAGGTGGATTTTTTCTTATTATCTCAAATCTGCCTTCCCACACTGTTTTCTCAAGTCCCCTGAAAACTGCATTATCGCTTATTGTCATCCCCTGACCGTGAAGTATTTCAACAGCTGTCAGAACATTTGCGGCATTTACAGTCTGATAGCTTCCCAAAAGCGAAAGCCTTATATCCCTGTATTTTCCGAAACTGAACACAGTACCGTTTACACTGAAGTTTTCATCGGAAATTCTATTTGTATCCGTAACATAAAGCCTTGCTGACATCGTCATGGCTTTATTTTCAATAACGTCAAAGGCTTCGTTACGCTCACCGCCATAAAGAACAGGACAGTTTCTTTTTATTATCCCTGCCTTATGTGCGGCAATTTCCGCAAGACTGTTTCCAAGTATGCCGCAATGGTCCTTCTGAACATTTGTAATCACAGACAAAACAGGTTTTTCCAATACATTAGTAGAATCGGTATCACCGCCAAGACCGCATTCAATTATACAGATATCACAGCCGCATTTATAAAACATCTCAAACGCCGCCGCTGTCAGAAGTTCAAATTCTGTAGGACTGTCAGGCATCCTATCAGCCTTTTCTATAACCTTGTTTAAAGTATCTGCAAAAACTTCGTCCGACACTGCTTTACAGTCAAGACGAAAACAGTCGTTTACTCTCACAAGGGACGGTGACGAAAATACCCCGACACTGTACCCTGCCTCTTTTAAAACAGATGAAAGCATTGCGGAAAATGAGCCCTTTCCATTAGTTCCGGAAACATGAACAACCTTCAGCTTTTCCTGCGGATTCATAAGAAGCTCAAGAAGCTTTTTTATTCTTGAAAGACCCAGTACACTTCCCTTTACCGACGCTTTTTTCAGATATTCAAGTACATGCTCATATTTCATCATTTCCTGTACACCTTATCAAGCTGTCTCACAAAGGACTTGTTTTTCATAAGCAGATAGATTATATAAAACTCAACAATTCCGATTCCCATATAAAGCGGTATTCTCAGTGCAAGAAGCTCTATTGTGTAGCCGAAGTACACATACATCCCGATTGATTTTACTATAACCGAACCTATTAAGTGCGCAAGTCCCACCGAAAGAGCCATTCTTGGAAGAAGCTTGTTTTTAAATGTACAGTGTGACACTATTCCGGAAATAAGTCCTATCAGCGACGCACCAAGTGTTATAATCGGATTTATTGCATACCCATAAAGAATACAGCCGATAATATCCGCCGCCGCACCTGTAACAAGTCCGATTACCGGACCAAACATAATCCCCGACATAAGCACTGTAAGATTTTCAAAGCTTATACGAACAGGGCCTGCTGTAATTGACAGGAATTTCCCAAGAACAATGCTCATAGCAATAAAAAGCGCTGTTATTACGAGAACTCTCGCATTTGCAAAAAGTTTAAAATTATCTGAAATTGTATGTGTTTTTACTGACATAAAAATACCTCCCTTTCCACACTCAGTATGACATGAAAAAGAAGGTACAAAAGCGGCATCGCAAAACAATACGCAATACCGCTTTAATTAGTCATATTAAGCGGGATGCGGAAACTGCACCGCAAGTTTTTTCAACTTTTCGTTCTGACGGCAACTCCCCGTCCGTCAGACACTTAACGCACAGCTTCCTACTCTGTAATGATTTTTTATTTTTTTATTCTTATTTATTAAAATGCAATTTCACCGGCAATGTGATAAAGATTTTCCTCGAAAGGCTTCTTCATTGAAAGTGCTTCCTGAATATCGAAGTCTACGATTTCAGACTTCTGCATACCTACAACTCTGTTACCCTTGCCCTGTGAAAGAAGCTCAACAGCATAGTATGCCATCTGACTTGCAACAACTCTGTCTCTTACTGTTGGTGAACCACCTCTCTGAACGTGTCCGAGAATTGTAGCTCTTGCTTCAATGCCTGTCTTTTCTTCAAGAACTCTTGCGATTTCCTCTGAATGACCAACACCCTCTGAAACCATGATAATAAAGTGCTGCTTGCCTGTCTTTCTTGACTCAAGCATCTTCTTTGCAACATCATCAAGATCATAAGGCACTTCATTTGTAATAATGTATGTTGCACCGCATGCGATACCTGCATTAAGAGCAATATAGCCAGCTCGTCTGCCCATTACTTCAACAACACTGCATCTGTCATGTGACTGTGTTGTATCACGAAGCTTGTCTACCATTTCAACAACAGTATTCATAGCTGTATCGTAACCGATAGTATATTCTGTACATGCAATATCGTTATCAATTGTACCAGGGAGACCTACGCAGAGAATACCCTTTGCTGAAAGGTCAGCCGCACCTCTGAATGAACCGTCACCGCCGATTACTACAATACCCTCAAGTCCAAGCTTTTCGCACATGTTCTTGGCAATGTCAACGCCTTCTTCTGTTCTGAACTCATGGCATCTTGCTGTGTAAAGGCATGTACCGCCTCTCTGGATAATATCAGAAACGCTTCTTTCGTTCATTTCAAAAACGTCACCGTTGATAAGACCATTATATCCTCTGCGGATGCCGTAAACCTGCATACCCTTTCTCATAGCTGCTCTTGCTACTGCTCTTACAGCTGCATTCATACCAGGTGCGTCGCCGCCACTTGTTAAAATACCAATCTTCTTTATCATTATATTAACTCCTATCTGCCCACAGGGCATATTAATCTCAGTCCATGCACTTGCTTCAGAGGCTCTGTCCCCGATATGCAACGTATTGCATAAAAGCATCATATAAGACTGCTAACATCATAATGTGAATGTCACCTATATATTATTGTACTACATTTCAGATTTTTGTCAAGACCTTTCGTGCCAAAATGATGAAATTTTTTTCTTAATTTCTGTATAATTAATCTATAAGACCTGCATTTTCATTTCCAAGAAGCCTACAAATCTCATTTAAAAGCTTCTGATTGAGCGTAACACCCGGAATATTTTTAGGCTTTATCATTTTTTTCAGGTCTGTAAGGTAAAAACAAATATCATTTTCACCACTGAAGCCGTTCAGAATCTCTGTAAGTCTTAAAATCTTTTCTTTTTCCCGGCTGCAAACCTTTATACAAAGCTTCTTTTGCTTAACAAGCCTTTGAAATTCCTCCTCATCAAAAATATTCTCAGCAACAAAGGAATCATTATACTTTGAATTTGAAGAAATTTTCCCTTTAATAAACAAAAGCTTCCCGTACTCAAGCTTTTTTTCATTCTGCAGAAAAACATCCGGAAATGCGGTACATTCCGTAAAGCCTGTTGAGTCCTGAAGGGTTAAAAAGCCCATTTTTCTGCCTGTTGATGTGTACCGCACAGACATATCCTCCATAACTCCGCACAGGCATACCGGCGTATCGTTGGTATATTTTCTTTCCTTGAGCTTATCAGAAATTTCTCTTGCTGCCGGTACATGCATAAGCTCAAGTATCGTCTTGTAAGGGTCAGTCGGATGCCCTGAAATATACATTCCTGTGGCAAATTTTTCAAAGCATAACAAATCTGCATACCTGAATTCCTCCATAGGTGCAAATTCTTCAAATACACCTGTACGGTTTTCGGTTTCATCTGAAAAAAGTCCCATCTGCCCTTCTATATTTGAACGTGAAATTTCCCCTGCTGTATCAAGAAGCGATACATAATTTGAAATCATCTGCCGTCTGTTTGCGCCAAGACCGTCAAAAGCACCTGCCTTTATAAGATACTCAACTGCCGTTCTGCTTATTCTGCTTTCGGCCATACGCTGGCAGAAATTCTGAAGATTTGTAAAATCCCCGTATCTGTCTCTGTCAGCTATAATTTCCTTTATAACCCCTGCCCCAAGGGTTTTGATTGCGAGAAGTCCGTATCTTATATCATCACCTTCAACGGTAAAATGCTCATAGCTTCGGTTTATGTCAGGTCTTAAAACAGTGATTGAGTTTTTTTTGCACTCATCAACATATTCCGTAAGCTTGTCTGTATTGTCAAGGACGCTTGACATAAGCGCCGCCATATACTCTCTCTGATAGTGACATTTGAGATATGCCGTCTGATAGGAAAGATACGCATAGGCTGCCGCATGTGACTTATTGAAAGCATACGAAGCAAAGCCGCTCATCTCATCAAAAATTTCATTTGCAGTTTGCTCAGACACTCCGTTTGCAACTGCTCCGCAGCAAGGCGAGCTTCCGTTTTCGCCGCTGTCTCCGAAAATAAAGCTGTGACGTTCCTTTTCCATAACGTCGTGCTTTTTCTTTGCCATTGCACGGCGTACAAGGTCGGCTCTGCCGTATGAATACCCCGCAAGCCTGCGGCATATTTCCATTACCTGCTCCTGATAAACCATGCATCCATAGGTAACGTCAAGTATATCACGCAGCATCGGATGCTTATACTGTATATTCTTCGGATTATGCTTATTCTTTATATATCGTGGTATCGACTCTGACGGACCCGGACGGTAAAGTGAAATAACAGCAATCAGGTCCTCAAGACTTTCAGGTTTAAGCCTTGAAAGAACACTTCTCATGCCTGCACTTTCAAACTGAAACACTCCTGTTGTCAGTCCTTTCGACATCATGTCAAAGGTTTCCTTATCGCAAACCGGAATTCTATTTATATTGAATCCGGGATTCTTTTCCCTGATTTTTTCACAGCAATGCTTAATAATTGTAAGATTTCTCAGTCCAAGAAAATCCATCTTTAAAAGTCCGAGACTTTCAAGTGCAGTCATGGTGTACTGGGTTACAACCGCTTCACTGCTCACCTTAACAGGTACAAGGTCTGTAACGGGGACACCGGAAATTACAACACCTGCCGCATGGACAGTATCATTTCTCGGCATGCCCTCAATTTTCATTGCCATATCAAGAAGCTTTTTTGCCGACTGATTTGTTTCATAAAGCTGCTTTAATTCATAGCTTTTCTGAAGCGCCTGACTTATTGTAATTTTAAGGTCTCTGGGTACCATTGCCGCAACATCATTTCTGAACTTGACAGGAAGCCCCAGCGTCCTGCCGGTATCCTTTATAGCCGCCCTTGCCTTGAGAGTATCGAATGCGATAATCTGGGAAACTCTGTCTGTTCCGTATTTTTCAACAACATAGTCTATAACCCTCTGACGTCCCTCTATACAGAAGTCAATATCAAAATCCGGCATACTCACTCTTTCGGGATTTAAAAATCTTTCAAAAAGCAGATTATATCTTACAGGGTCAATATCGGTAATACCGATACAATATGCGCATATACTTCCTGCGCCCGAACCTCTGCCCGGCCCGACAGGAATACCATTATCCTTTGCATATTTCACAAAGTCCCACACAATGAGATAATAATCAACATATCCCATTCTGATTATAACATCAAGCTCATATTCCATCCGCCTGATTTCCGCCTGTGTGACATTGCTGCCGTAGCGTTTGTGAAGCCCTTCCTGACACAGCCTTCTGAAAAACGCAGTATTGTCATTTTCTCCGTCAATTTTAAATTCAGGAAGCTTTATTACGCCGAATTCAAATTCGACATTGCACCTGTCTGCAATAAGGGCTGTATTTTTAACAGCCTCGGGAAATTCCGGAAACAGAGCATACATTTCCTCAGTGCTTTTCAGATAAAACTCGTCCGTCGGAAATTTTATAGGATTATCTTCAAAAATAGTTTTTTTCAGCTGAATACACATAAGAAGATTCTGAACCTGAGCATCCTCTTTTTCAATGTAATGTGCGTCATTTGTTGCCGCAAGCGGAATATTCAGTTCCTTTGCAATACGGCAAATCTGCGGCAGTATAAGCCGCTGTTCCTTAATACCATGATTTTGTATTTCAAGATAAAAATTATCCTTGCCGAATATATCCTGATACTCCTTCGCCGCCGCCTTTGCCGCATTATAGTCACCCTCAAGCAGCCTTGAAGGTATATCACCCGCAAGACATGCCGAAAGACATATAAGCCCCTCGCTGTATTTTTTCAGAAGTTCCTTGTCAACTCTCGGCTTGGAGTAAAACCCTTCCGTATAGGCAAGGGACACAAGCTTTACAAGGTTACGATAACCCATATTGTTTTTGCATAAAAGCACAAGATGATATGAATGACTGTCAAGTCTTTGCTCCCTGTCAAACCTTGTACGTCTTGCAACGTATACCTCACAGCCTATAATAGGCTTTATTCCTGCACTTTTTGCTTCCTTATAAAAATCGACAGCTCCGTACATTACACCGTGGTCTGTTACTGCCACTGCCTTTTGTCCAAGCTCAGCGGTTTTTTTAACAAGCTCCGTCAGACGGCATGCACCGTCAAGAAGGCTGTATTCACTGTGGACATGCAAATGCACAAAACTGTCTTTTAAAAAACTACCATCCATAAGACACCATTATAAAGGGCAGTTTACCTGCCCTTAATTTCATTTCTCAACTGTTGTGCAATCTGTGATATTTTTTTAAATCTTCTCATAACTCCCGAACGGCCTATAGGCTTTTCAAGAAGTTCTCCGATTTCCTGCAAAGTCATTTCAGGGTTATCAAGGCGCAGCTCTGCCGTTTCACGCAAGTCAGATGACAGATTTTCAAAAGCACCGTTTTGAATCAGAAAATTAATATCCTCCGTCTGCTTCAGCGCTGCTGCGATAACCTTATCTATATTTGCAGAATCACAGTTAGCAATTCTGTTTGCCTTGTTTCTTACATCCTTGTAAATTTTGATATTCATAATATCTATCGTGCTCTGCCTTGCACCTATAAATGTCAGAACATCCTCAATATTTTCACTGTCCTTTATATAAAGAACAGTCATACCCTTGCGTTCGGTTTTTCTTGCATCAATACCGATACTCATAAGTATTTTATGAAGGTCATCATAAAGACTGTCCACCGGCATTGTGAATTCAAGATGATATTCCTTGTTGGGGTCGCTTATACTTGCGCATATCAGAAAAGCGCCTGCCAGAAAACTGCTTAAACTATTATTTACAATATGCCGCATATTAATCTCACGATTTTGCAAATCAATATTATATCTGTTTAAAACAGTCCCCACCGCATTACTGCCGCTTATATTCAGGGAATATATATTTCCGCCGCTTTTCTTTTCCGACAATTCGGTACTTACCGCAACACTATCCTTGAATACGCTTTTTACAAGCCTTTGAAAAAGCTCTGAAAACTCACAGCTTTCGGTTGTAAAGCCTATGAAATCATCCGACATATTCCTGCAGAACACAAGTATGCCATAAAGACACGCATAACGCCTGTCCTTATCAGTAACCGTTGACACCAGTTCTTTTTTAACATCGTTGGAAAAAGACGCCAAGCAAGGCACCTCCCATCAGGTTTTATAGGAATCGATATCCTTTTGTATATCCCTGTGATTTTTCTGGACACGAAGTCCCTGACTGCTTAAATAGTCTGTTACAAGCTCTGTAAATGTAATCGACCTGTGCTTTCCACCGGTACAGCCAAAGGCTATAATAAGCTGACTTTTCCCTTCCTGAATATAAAGCGGGATTAAAAAGTCCAGCAAATCCTTTATTTTTTCAAGCAGCTTCTGCGACTGCTCAAAGCTCATTACATATTCTCTGACGCTTGAATCACAGCCTGTTTTAGGACGCAAATCCTTAATATAATAAGGGTTCGGCAGACATCGCACATCGAAAACAAGGTCTGCTTCGGTTGAAACACCATACTTAAATCCGAATGACATCGTCTTGATGATCATGGAATCAGAGCTTTTTTCAAGAAACAGCGACTTTATTTCCTTTTTAAGCTGCGATGCGGAAAGATAAGATGAATCAACATAATAATCTGCCGCCTCTCTTAAAGTACTCAGCTGTTCCCTTTCAAATGCAATACCCTTATGCAGGCAGCCGCTGAATTTATCATCAAGCGGATGCTTTCTTCTTGTTTCCTTATAACGCTTTATGATAACCTCATCATTTGCTTCAAGGTACAGAATCTTGACATCAAGATCATTCATTTCCCTTAGCATTCTCCAGCGTTCAACAATTTCACTGAACAGATCCCCCGACCTTATATCAACAGCTACGGCAACCCTCTCAAGCTTTCCTTCCGAATGTGTGCATATATCCGCAAATTTAGTCAGAAGCTGAGGAGGAATATTATCTATACAATAAAACCCGATATCTTCAAGAACATTCATAGCACTTGATTTTCCTGACCCCGACATGCCTGTAACGATAATAAACTGCATAACCTCAACTCCTTTTTTACTTTAATATTATAGGCTCAAGCTCCAGCATATAGCCTGTTTTTTCATTTACAATTTCCCTTACTTTATCAGTAAGCCTTAAAACATCCTCAGATGTCGCACCGCCTGTATTTATAACAAATCCGCTGTGTTTTTCGCTTACCTGTGCACCGCCCACAGACATTCCTTTAAGACCGCACTGCTCAATAAGAAGTGAAGCATAACTGCCCTGTGGACGCTTGAAGGTACTTCCCGCACTTGGATATTCAAGAGGCTGTTTATCCTTACGCTTTTGCAGAAGCTCATCCATTTTTGCTTTGATTTCAGCCTTTTCACCCTTTTCAAGTCTGAAAACCATATCAACAATTATATTATCAGCATTTTCGCTGAAAGCACTGTGTCTGTAGGAAAGATTCATATCCTCTGCATTTACCGATACAATATCTCCGTTTTTATCAACATACCGTGCCGACACAATAACATCCCTGATTTCTCCGCCGTATGCACCCGCATTCATATAAAGCGCACCGCCTGCCGTTCCGGGAATGCCATACGCAAATTCAAGCCCCGAATATGAATGCTCAAGCGCAAACATACAAAGCCTGCTTAAAGAAGTTCCGGCAGTACAGTAAATCAGATTTTCATCCTGTATTTTTATTTCCGAAAATTTATCGGATATTTTTAAAATAACACCGTCAAAGCCGTTGTCATCAGCTAAAATATTGCTGCCTTTTCCAAGGACAAAAAACTTTACATTATTTTTTCTCAGGAATTTCACTATCTCCACAAGCTGAATTTCAGAATTTATTTCAGCAACCATACCGGCATTGCCGCCGATTTTAAAAGTGGTATGTCTGCTCAAAGGTTCGTTCAGTTTGTATTCACAGCCGAGTTCCCTACAAAGACTGCACAATTCATCTGTATACAACATTTTACCCTCACCTCTTTTGATAATATATGTCAGTACACTGCCGGTTAATCTTCAGAGAAAATTATATTACGTTTTTTTGAAACATATTCCAGAACCTTCTGAACATCTCTGTTGAAAATGAGTTCATCAGGAAAATCCGCCGCCTCAAGCAGCACCTGCGAAACATCTGTACGACCGATAATACCGGCATAGTGACAATCGGTATTTACAACTATAGGCGTCTGATATTTTTTGCAAGCATTCAGAAGCTCAATACAGCTTTCAGCCGTACTTCTCTTAAACTGCACCGAGCTTTCGTTAATCTCAACCAACACGCCGTATTCCTTACAGGCTGATGCAATCTTTTTGAAATCAACGGGATAGCGTGATGCCGTACAATGCCCGATAACGTCAATTGCGGGATTGTTTTTTATAGCATTTATATATGCATTTGTATTTTCTTCAACTGTCCCCGGCTTTATAACAGGCAGATGGCATGACGCAACAACCCACTGAATGCCGTCAAGGTCACTGCCCTGCATATCAATTTCACCCTGAAAATTTCTGATATTTGCCTCCACGCCACGAAGCACAATTACTCCGTCTATTTTCTGCGGAATAACCGAAATATTATGAAAATGCCATACGTGAGGCGAGTCAGGCATATCCATTGCATGGTCGGTCAGCGCAAACGCTTTAAGACCTGCCTTTGCAGCCTCAGCCGCCATCTCCATTACAGTTGAATACGCATGTGATGATGCAAGCGAATGACAGTGAAGATCCGCCTCAATAAAAAGCTTATCAGAAGTTTTCATAGTTTTTAACCGTTTCCACACCTTCCATATCAATTCCAAGCTTGTCAAGAAGCTCCTGTGCAGCATTGTAGCCCATTTTCTTCTGTCTGTTGTTCATAGCAGCAACCTCCATGATAACCGCAAGGTTTCTGCCCGGCTTTACCGGAATTGTAAGAGACGGAACCTTAACTCCGAGTATTGATGTATACTGGCTGTCAACGCCCATTCTGTCATATATCTTTTCAGGATTCCAGAGTTCCATTTCAACAATAAGGTCTATCTTTTCAGTAAGCTTTACAGCACCCATACCAAAAAGACGTCTTGCATTGATAATACCGATACCACGAAGCTCAAGGAAGTGTCTGATATTATCAGGTGAGCTTCCCACAAGGCTTATGTTTGAAACCTTACGGATTTCAACAGCGTCATCGGCAACAAGTCTGTGTCCTCTCTTTACAAGCTCAATCGCTGTTTCACTTTTACCAACACCGCTTTCACCTGTAATAAACACACCTTCACCGTATATTTCTATAAGTACGCCGTGACGTGTAATTCTCGGTGCAAGATTAAGATTCAAAAAGGCAATAAGTCCTGACATAAGGTTTGAAGTGCTTTCCTTGCTTCTTAAAAGAGGCACCTCATACTGCTTTGCAAGCTCAAGCATTTCAGCAAAATAAGGAAGCTCTCTTGTAATGATAAGCGCAGAGATTTTCTGTGAAAAGAGCTTTTCGAGACGTTCACGGCGCATCAGCTCATCAACAGTTGAAAGGTACGCAAATTCCATTTTACCGATAATCTGAATTCTTTCAGGATTGAAATATTCGTAAAAGCCCATAAGCTGAAGTCCCGGACGGGTTACGTCATTTTCACTAATAAAAATTTCTTCAGCATCCTTTGGTACAAAAATACTTTCAAGCTTAAATTCGTCAATAATTTTTTTAAGCGATACTTTAAAATTATCAGCCATAAATTTCTCCGTTCCGCCGCTTTTAACAACGCAGCTTTCATTTATTGTTTTGTTTTAAAAATATTTTCCGAGTATACTATGCTATAATAATTATACTATATCTTTTCCATTTTTTCAATAGATTTACTGTTATTTAATTATTTTTTCTTTCCATACTGTTATTTACAAAAATAACAGCACGCCAAAAACGTGATTCAAACTATAGAAAAACAAAATTTATAATTACCGCTATATTCTTGTTCTTAACTTTCTTTGCTTGTGCAAAGAAAGTTACAAAGAAAGCACATAAACTTTTTTCTTTTCTTGAAAAGAAAAAAGTCAGCAAAAAAGAAAAAATTCCTTACATGAATTTGTCGCTTAAATAATAATGTTTCCTTGTACTTGGCAACTTCATAATTACAAAATCAAAAGTCCATTTATAAATGGTTGCAGCTCAAAATAAACTTGCAGGTTTTCTCAAGCTATAGCTTAATTTGCGGGGAGAACTGTGTTTTATGCAGACTATCTGCAACAGTTTGCTTTTTATTGGGTATGCTAGTTCTTTTTATGGGAAACAGTCTGAGCTTTGCCGCAATTTCAAGCATTATATTTTCTTTGTTCAAACTTTCTTTTTATAAGAAAGTTTGTGCATTTCTTTGTTACTTTCTTTGTGCAAGCAAAGAAAGTAAGGAATAAGGATAGAACGCTAAATATAAATTTATCTTTCCAAAACCCTTTACAACAAACTAAAAACAGCACGCCAAAAGCGTGCTGTTAAAATTATTCATCTGCATTTTCCCAGTTATGGTATACATTCTGAACATCATCATTATCCTCAAGATGTTCAAGCAAAAGACGCATTTTCTTTAAATGGTCTTCGTCTGTAAGAGTTGTATATGTTGAAGGAATCATATCAGCTTCGGCTGACAGAATATTATATCCCTTTGAAGCAAGTCCGTCTCTTACAGCGGCAAGGTCAGCAGGCTCACATGAAATTTCGATAACCTCATCCTCTGTTGTCATATCATCGGCACCAAATTCAAAAGCTGCATCCATAATTTCATCCTCATCAACATTGTCATTTTCAACAATAACAATACCCTTCTTTGAGAACATAAATGAAACACAGCCGCTTGTACCAAGATTTCCGCCGAACTTATCAAAGTAATGACGGACATCACCGGCTGTTCTGTTTTTATTGTCTGTAAGGCACTCAACAATCAACGCAACACCATTAGGACCATATCCCTCATAAACCATTGTTTCGTAATTGTTCTTGTCTCCGCCACCGGCAGCCTTCTTGATAACTCTTTCAATGTTATCGTTAGGCACATTATTCTGCTTTGCCTTTGCAATAAGGTCACGAAGCTTTGAGTTATTGTTAGGGTCGGGGCCGCCTTCCTTTACACATACTGTAATTTCACGTCCGATTTTTGTGAAAATCTTACCCTTGGCAGCATCTGTTGCTTCCTTTTTTCTCTTGATATTATTCCATTTTGAATGTCCTGACATTATGTATCACACTCCCGTTAAAATTTACTCTATAATAAAATCTTCCATATTCCATACAAGCCCGAACAGTTCTTCAAGCCGTTCCTGTTCCCCTATAAGATGAAGATACCCGAACAGACATTCAAGCCCTGTTGCACGTCGGTAGTCAACAGCACCGGCATGCTTCGGCACAGTATTTCCCGTAGCATTTCTTCCACGCTTAAAAACCGCTTCTTCCTTTTCTGAAAGAACAGGCATTATTATATCAACTGCTTTCGACTGATATTCCGCACACACTCTTGAAATTTTAAGAGTATGAAGCTTTGAAGCGGGCATATTTGCCGTAAGCAGAATTTTTTCACGTACAAGCTGTTCATAGACGCTGTCACCCAGAAAAGCAAGTGACAGCGGACTGTACTGATTCGCCTGACGTTCAGTTAGAATTTCCTTCATAGCAGCTTACCTTACATAGTCAAATTCAAATCCCATAATATTGACAGTAGCTCCTTCTTCAACACCCATTTCCTCAAGCTTGTCAATAATACCGCTTCTGCGAAGAACCTGCTGGAAATACTGGAGTGAAGAATAGTCGTCAATGTTTATTGTGCGCATAATAGGTTCAAGCCATTTTGCGTCAACATAATAAATTCCGTCCTCAATCTCAATTTCAAATCTGGTATTTGAAAGTGCCCTTTCCTCAAGTTCTTCCTGTGATATAGGTTCGGGTTCATATGCCTTTACAGGAGGAAGCTTTTCAAGTTCCTGAGCTATTATATTAATAAGCTCCCTTGTTCCCTGAGTTGTAGCAGCTGAAATTGCAAAAAACGGCATATCATTTTCTTCTGCAAACCGTCTTACACGTTCAATCTGCTCCTCATCCGCCATATCGCACTTATTCGCCGCAAGAATCTGCGGACACTGTGCCAGTTCCTCACTGAAATTTTCAAGCTCTGAATTTATGATATTGAAATCCTCAATCGGGTCACGGCCTTCAATTCCCGATGCGTCAACCACATGTACAATAAGACGGCACCTTTCAACGTGTCTCAAAAACTCATGTCCGAGTCCTACACCGTCGCTCGCACCTTCAATAAGTCCCGGAATATCTGCCATTACAAAGGAACGTTCCTCATCTATCTTTACAACACCCAGAACCGGTGTAAGAGTTGTAAAATGATAATTTGCAATTTTCGGCTTGGCAGCGCTTACTGATGATATAAGAGTCGACTTGCCTACATTCGGAAAACCTACCAGACCCACATCTGCAATAAGCTTGAGCTCAAGAGTAACCTCGTACTCCTCACCGGGATAACCGGGCTTTGCAAATCTTGGAATCTGCCTTGTAGAAGAAGCAAAGTTCATATTTCCTTTACCGCCACGACCGCCCCTGGCAATAACCTGCGGCTCATCCGATGAAATATCTGCCATAATTCTGCCCGACTGAGCATCTCTTATAACTGTTCCTCTTGGCACTCTTATAATAAGGTCATCGGCGCTTTTTCCGGTACATCTTTTTGCACCGCCGTTTTCACCGTTTTTAGCCACATATTTACGCTTATATCTGAAATCTATAAGAGATGAAAAATTATCGTCAGCTACGAAAATCACATCTCCGCCCTTACCGCCGTTGCCGCCGTCAGGGCCGCCGGAAGCCACATATTTTTCACGATGGAACGAAACAGCACCATCGCCGCCGTTTCCTGCCTTAATTTTTATTTTCGCCTTATCAACAAACATTTTTCACCTCTGATATTCTTCAAACAACTCATACAACAAAATCCCGTACCAGCCAGCACGGGATTCCGATTAAATTTACAATTAAGCTTCTGCGTAAACGCAAACCTTCTTACGGTCACGACCAACACGTTCAAACTTAACTCTGCCGTCGATCATAGCAAAAAGTGTATCATCAGAACCGATACCAACGCCTTCACCTGGATGAATGTGTGTACCTCTCTGACGAACGAGAATATTGCCGGCTGTTACAAACTGTCCGTCTGCTCTCTTAACACCAAGTCTCTTTGATTCTGAGTCACGTCCGTTCTTAGTTGAACCTGAACCCTTTTTATGAGCAAAGAACTGCATACTAATTCTAAGCATGTCTTACACCTCCGTAAACTGTACTTTTAAGTTTCCTTTAAATTCCCCTGCAATTTCCTGAAGCTGAAGCACAAGCCCCTGATAAAGCTTTTGCAAAACCTCATCGCCGGGAATATCGGTTTTTAAAGCAACAGTATCATCTACTGCAGAGACATCTGCTTTATACCCGAAAATTTCGGTAATCAGATTAGCCGTCAACATTACTGCCGATGAAACGGAAGCACATACAATGTCACTCCCCTGTTCCGAATAACCTGAATGTCCCTTGACTTTAAAACCCGTAAGCTCGCCGTTTTTTCTGTAAAACTCAGCGATAGACATAATTAAGCCTTGATAGCTTCGATTTTCACCTGTGTGTAAGGCTGTCTGTGACCCTGCTTCTTCTTTTCACCCTTCTTTGGCTTGTAAGTGAAAACAGTAATCTTCTTAGCCTTGCCGTTCTTTAAAACCTTAGCTTCAACAACAGCGTTATCAACATATGGAGCACCAACCTTGATTCCGTTATCAGAACCAACTGCTACTACCTTGTCAAAATTAACTGTCTGATCAGCCTCAACGTTAAGCTTTTCGATAAAGAGAGTATCGCCTTCCTTTACCTGATACTGCTTACCGCCTGTTTCAATAACTGCGTACATTCTCGGCACCTGCCTTTTCTTTAATACTCGCTGCGTTACGGCGGTCATCACTGACACTTTCAACCGTACACATGCGGCTAAATTACATTTTATCACATTTGTTTTCAATTGTCAAGAGCCGACAATAAAAATTTCCGCTTTTTGAGAACAAACTTTTTATACAATCCGCTGATAACCTTGTATTCCCACAAAGAACAAAACAAAAGACATTTCCGAAAACCGGAAACGTCTTTATCAAATACATTATATTATTTCAGCCTTATACTGCGAATCTTTTCCCTGAGGGGAAGAACAAAATGCGGAGAAACCGAAAGTTCATCTATCCCCATCTGCAAAAATCGTTCTGTCAGCTGTGTGTCAGCCGCAAGCTCACCGCAGATTCCTATCCATTTTCCGCTGCTGTGGGCATTGTCAGCCGCAAATTTTATAAGCCTTAAAACTGCCTCATGGTGACTGTCGCAATAATCCTCAACATCAGCATTCTGCCTGTCGCAGGCAAGTGTATACTGAATAAGGTCGTTTGTGCCGACGCTGAAAAAATCAACCATCGGTGCAAGCATATCACTTATTACCGCAGCAGCAGGAGTTTCAATCATAATTCCCTTTTCAATTTTTCTGGAAATCTGAATACCCTCACTTTGCAGCTCCTTTTCAACCTCACTGCATATTGCCAGAATCCTTTCAAGCTCCGGCTTGCCTGTAATCATCGGAAACATTATTCCGAGATTGCCAAAAGCCGATGCACGATAAAGTGCACGAAGCTGTGTTTTGAATATATCGGGACGCTTCAGACAAAGCCGCACCGCACGAAGTCCAAGTGCCGGATTTTCCTCACGTCTTAGATTAAAATAGGGTGCCTGCTTGTCCGCACCAATATCAAGAGTTCTTATAATAACCTTTTTTCCCGCCATACTTTCAAGCACTTTTTTGTACACGGAAAACTGCTGTTCCTCGGTAGGAAAATCATCATTTTCAAGATAGATAAACTCACTTCTGAAAAGCCCGATTCCTTCTGCATCATTTAAAAGTACAGCTCCTACATTATCCGCCGAACCGATATTTGCATAAAGCTTTATCCGTGTCCCGTCAAGAGTTACATTTTCCTTACCCCTGAGCCTTTGGAGAAGCTCACGCTTATCTGCCTCCTCCGACTGTCTGAGCTGCATTTTCGTCATGGTATCGGTATCAGGCTCGATTATTAATTCACCTGCCATACCATCAACCACAGCAGTCATGCCATCGCTGATTTCAGCAAGAAATTCTTCTCCAAGCCCTATAATTGCAGGAATATTCATATTTCTTGCAAGTATTGCAGTATGTGAATTTGAAGAACCGTTCGCAGTTACAAAGGCAAGGACATTGTCCTTATCAAGGGAAACGGTTTCACTGGGTGCCAGATCATCGGCACATATAATAACCTTTTCGGTTAAGCTTTCCTCTGATTTTTCATCAGGGTTCAGGCATTCAATTATTCTGTTTGATATGTCTTTAACGTCAGAGGCTCTCGCCTGCATATAACTGTCGTCCATAGATGAAAACATTTGAGCAAAATTATCAGATGTGACCGCAACTGCATATTCAGCATTTGTCCACTGTGTTTCAATTATATTTTCAATTGATTCGTTGTAGTCCTCATCTTCAAGCATCATCAGGTGTATTTCAAAAATCCTGGCATTCGCCTCACCAACACTTACAAGTGCCTTTGAGTATATTTCTTCAAGCTGCTTTGCCGCCTCAAGTCTTGCATTCTCAAGACGTTTTTTTTCAGCCTGAATATCATCAATGCGAATTCTTCTTACCTCGACTCCGGTGCGATTGATAACCCGAAGCTTACCAATCGCAACACCGCCGTAAACACCCTTGCCTTTAAATTTTTTCATCAGGCATTCCCCTTATTTTAAAGATTATCCGCAAAGAACTTTTCAATTGCAGCTGCTGCAGCTTCCTCATCCGCACCATTTACGGTAACCGTTACCTTTTCTCCGTGCTTTATATTCATTCCCATAAGAGCCATGAGTTTTGTTGCATTAACAGACTTATCATCCTTTTGAATGATAATTTCACTCTGAAATTCCTTTGCTTTTTTCACAAGCATTCCTGCCGGTCTTGCATGAATTCCAAGCTTATCATTTATTGTAAATTCCAGTGTTTTCATAAATGTTACCTTTCTGTTTTATATTCGATAATTATCTTTCCCAAAGAAAGAAAATATATTCATTCGGTGGTTCAGTAATCATCACATGCTTTTTACAGTGATTTCGCCCTCATCAGCAGTTACGCCGATTCCTGCAATAGTTCCTGTGTTTTCAATAATAATATCGGCAACCCTGTTTTCAACTTCCTGTCTTATAACACGTCTTATATCTCGTGCACCGTACGGCTTGCCGTATGATTTTTCCGCAATCACCTCAAGAGCCTTTTCGTCATATTTGAAAATAATGTCCTTTTCAGAAAGCTGTTCCTTTATTTCATCAAGCATAAGTCCTGCAATTGATTCAAAATCAGATTTTTCAAGCGGTCTGAATACAACAATTTCATCTATACGGCTGATAAATTCCGGACGCAGAAATTCTCTGAGCGCCTTCATCGCCTTATCCTTTGAAATTTCATCTGCCGATTTATTGAATCCAAGTCCGGTTGATTTGTCCGTAGAACCGGCATTTGATGTCATACAGATTATGGTATTTTCAAAATTGATTGTTCTTCCCTGTGCATCCTTAACCTTGCCCTCGTCAAGAATCTGCATAAGAATATTCATAACATCAGGATGTGCCTTTTCAATTTCATCGAAAAGCACTACCGAGTACGGCTGACGTCTTACCTTTTCCGTAAGCTGTCCTGCTTCATCATATCCCACATATCCCGGAGGAGAACCAATCATTCTTGCAACCGAATGCTTTTCCATAAATTCAGTCATATCAAGTCTGATAAGCGGTTCGGTTGAATCAAACAACTCGTTTGAAAGCACCTTTACAAGCTCTGTCTTACCAACACCTGTAGGACCTACAAATATAAAGGATGCCGGACGTCTTCTCTTGCTGAGCTGTACTCTTGTTCGCTTTATACCCTCTGACAGAAGCTTTATAGCCTCGTCCTGTCCCACAACATGCTTTTTCAGATTGTCCGAAAGATTCACCATTTTTGTAAACTCGGATTCAGCAATTTTATTTGACGGAATTCCTGTCCATAATTCAATTACCTTTGCAAGGTCTGACTCCTCAACCTGAATTTCCGCAATAACCTTTTCAAGCTCCTCAAGCTCGGATTTCACTCTTGCGATGTCACCCTTAACCTCTGCAAGGGCTTCATAGTTTGGCTCTTCAGCTTCCTCAAGAGTTTTTTCCATATCCATAAGCGTTTTCAGTCTCTTTGACGCCTCATCATGCTTTGCAAGCTCAGGGTTTCTGATACATGTGCAGGCACAGCTTTCATCAAGAAGGTCAATAGCCTTGTCAGGAAGGAATCTGTCCTGAATATATCTTTCAGAAAGCACGGCACACTGTCTTATAAGCTCATCGCTTATCTTAACCCTGTGATATGCCTCATAATACTTTTTGATACCTTTAAGCACTTCAAACGTATCATCAATAGTCGGTTCGTTTACAGTTACCGGCTGGAATCGTCTTTCAAGAGCGCTGTCCTTTTCAATATACTTTCTGTATTCTCCGAAGGTTGTTGCACCAATTACCTGAACCTCACCCCTTGAAAGAGCCGGCTTGAGAATATTTGCCGCATTCATTGAGCCTTCCGAATCACCCGTACCGATAAGATTATGTACCTCATCAATAAACAGAATTATATTTCCTTCAGACTTAACCTCGTTTACAAGCCCCTTTACCCTGCTTTCAAACTGACCACGGAACTGCGTTCCCGCTACAAGTGCAGTAAGGTCAAGCAGATAAACCTTTTTATCCTTTAAGTTAAACGGAACGTCTCCCGAGACAATTTTCTGTGCAATACCCTCCGCAATAGCGGTTTTACCTACACCCGGTTCACCGATAAGACATGGGTTATTCTTCTGACGACGTGACAGAATCTGCACTACTCTTGCAATCTCCTTGTCACGTCCGATAATGTTGTCAAGCTCATCCTTTTCTGCTCTTGCAGTAAGGTTTGTACAGTAGTTGTCAAGAAATTTAAGTTCCTTTTTCCTTTTCTTTTTGTCTGCTGCCCTGTCAGTTTTACTGCCTGATGATTTTTTATCACCGGACGAGCCTTCGTCTTTGTTCTTTTTCGGTGTCAGCATATTTTTAAGACTTGAAAGTCCGGCATTGTCAAACATGTTTTCGAGATACGGAGGCAGTGTTTCAGCGCCTCCCATTTCAAACCCGTCACCGTCAAGAAGCTCCATCATCTGGTCAGACATCTGCTCAAGGTCTTCATTTGTTATACCCATTTGTTCCATGTATTCCGAAATCTGCGGAATATTTGACTCCTTTGCACATACCATGCAAAGACCCTCATTCTTTTTTTCATTACCCTGCATTGATGTTATAAACACAACCGCCGGTCTTTTTTTACATCTGCTGCATAATACCATATATTTTCTCCTTTTCTATTACAGATATTTATAAAAATGCCTGAATATCTTTGTATTCTCAATTGTATTCATGCTTATAAACGAATTATCATTTTCGGATATATTTATGATTATTTTCACAATAAAAGCAATTATCATAATTACTGCAAATGCTACAACAATCCCCATAACGCCGCCTGCAAATTTATCAAGACGGTCATACCCGTTCAGAAGTCCGAAATCACCGGACTTGTTCGCAACAATAATTATTATTGTCATCAGAACAAAAAACACTATCAAAAATACCGCCGCACTTACAATTTTTTCCGCCGGCTCTCTTATGTAATTTTCCTCAATAAATTCCGGAAGCTTTTCAGGACTGTTAATAATCATATCAACTGTTGAAAGAAAAAGCTCCTCGTTATTTTCGATATGGTTTACAATTTCCTCTGCAACATAAGGCGGAAGATTTACCCCGACCTGTGCCGCAAAAGCCTGAGCAAAACCGTTTATGATTTCCTTGTTGAAATTCTCTCTTGAATCGAGAATATTGCTGGCTTCACTGTTTGCGTATTCATAAAGCATGTTAAGACTGTTTTCATTTTCAAGAATAGTTCTTATTCTTTCATTGCTAAGTACCCCTGACAGTTCATTGCTTTCAATGATAGTCTTAACCGCATCCTCCGGATTAAACTCCTCTACAGCGGCTTCAACCGCCTCAATATTTCCCTTTTTGAACATTTTTTCATATATCATTTCAGATGTGTAGCCACTGACTATCCACGCAATGGCAACAGATGCCGCACATCCTATCGCTGTAACAATAATTTTGGAAAAACCCTTTCTTGAGCAATTTACGACGCACAGTACAGTTATGATAATAACCAGAGCATCCAAAAGCCACCAGAAATTTCCACCCATATAATCTACACTCTCCGTTTCGTTATTTCACGTATTCTATTCTGTCAATTCGGTCATAACCAAGAAGGAATATATAATCCTCAATGAGAATAAAGCTGTCATATGAATTTTCGGAGCTTATTGTTTTCTGATTAGTTCCCTTAAAGCCATATCTGTTTATTCCTTCCTTATTCATGACAAGCACATACTTTTCTGCAAACTGTATGCATTTGCTTCCAGCCACATTAAATTCATTTTCATATTTTTCTTTTGTTTTTGAGCTTATGGTAGTTACATAACTCTGCCGCTTTGTTTCGTTTTCAAACAGCAAAGCCGCACCCTCTGCACTGTAATCCCAGTCAATAAGCACGCTCGGATATTCATATGTCATTTCCTGAACACCCTTTTTATTATAATATGCACACTTTGTATCACCTATAAGAAAAATTCCGTTTTCATCATAATATGTTTTAAGACACATGGTATTAAACGCCTCGGATTTCCACTTATCCTTTTCCGAATCAAAGGATACAGAAATAAGGTTTGTAACAAGTTCACCGTTAAGGGCATCGCTTGTTGATAATATGCATCCCTTTGAATTCTCTGTAAAAGTAACATCAATTACTCTTTCAACACAGTCTCTGTTATAAATTTCCTCACCGTTTTCATCAAATACAGTAAGATGGCATACATGATTTTCAGAGCTTGTAATAACAGCTGTATAACCATCCTCACTTATTCTTGCAAAAACTATTGTATCCTCAAGCTTTTTTGTGTAAATATTGTCCCTTCTGCTGTCAATACGGAAATTGTATCCGCCTGATTCATAAACAAGTACTTTTTTTCCTGCAATCTGAAGCATAGCATTTGCATATGCATGCTGACGCTCCTCGTACAATTCACCGTCTGTATCATATATATACAGATATGCGTCACTTAAAATTGCAAGATAATCATTTAAATTTCCTACCTGATAATCAATTCCTCCGGAGATACTCAGAGGGAAGTTACCCTCGCTGTTTCCGTTTGAATTTGACTTTACACTCTGAAAACGGCTGCCTATTCCCTCAAGCTTCGGAAACCATTCATCAACCTTGACATATGCAGTTATCGCAAAGGATACTGCAATAGCAAAAAGAATAAATCTTGTAAGCTGCTTACGCCGCTTTTTTCTTTTTCTGAGAAGTACAATATCAATATCTTTAACGTCTTTTTTCATACTGTTGCTGTCCCCTTATCTATCGGTGGATTTATCCTAATAAAAAATTCTGTTAAGATAAAGTCCGTGTGCCTGTGCAGTTTTACCTGCCTGTTGCCTGTCCTTTGAATCCATTATTCTTTTAATATCCGTAACATCAATCCTGCCTTCATTTACCATAATAAGAGTTCCCACCATAATCCTAATCATATTATACAGAAAACCATCGCCTTTTACAAGCATTTTAAGCAAAACCCCATTACTTTCCACATCAAAATTGTAAATTGTGCGGACAGTACTGTGCTTTCCAGTACTGTCAGAGCAAAAAGCCCTGAAGTCATGAGTACCCACAAATTCCTGTGCTGCTTTCCTTATAAGCTCCTCATTTACAGGTCGTCTGTAATGCAGTGCAAGATCAGTGGCAAAAGGGTTTTTGCTCTCACTGCAGTGCATGAGATAAACATATTCCTTTGCCTTACATGAAAATCTTGCATGAAAATCATCGGTGGCTTCCTCGCAGGACAATATTGATATGTCATCGGGAAGCCTGCCGTTTACACCTCTTACGAAATTCTTTGTCGGTATAAGACTGTTTGTCCTGACCGAAAAGCAGTAGCTGTTTGCATGAACTCCTGTATCAGTTCTTGAACAGCCGTTTATTGTAACCTTCTCATTAAGTACAGAGGAAACATGCTTTTCCACAACCTCCTGAACAGTCACTGCATTATCCTGTCTCTGAAAGCCGTGATAATTTGTTCCTCTGTACGACATCATAACCTTTAAATTACGCATCTTCCTGTGTATCCGTTTCTTTTCCGGAATCAGAATTTTCCTGTGTATCAGCTTCCTTTTCCTCTGAAAGTGAGGTAATTTCCGGAACATCTGTCATCCCTTCGGAAATTTCCTTTACTGCCCTTGCATATTCTTCCTCAGGATCAGGTTCTTCCTCCGGCTCCTTCGGTTCATCCGGCGCATTCATATTAATGCATGCCTGCTCGAAATCATCAATATAATCTCTTGCAAACGCTGCCTTTGCCTTGTCTGCCGAAGCCTGTGCCCTGACTTTTGCGGAATACTTTCTCTCGATAACCCATACTGCTGCAAAAACAATGAGTGAGCATACCGAAATAACAGCACCGGCTGCAAATCCCGGCGGACAGTATTTCAGCTTGATTTCATGTGTTCCCTGTGTTACCGGAATGCATACAAAAGCGTCACAAAGAGGAGTTATTTCAGCTTCTTCACCGTCAATATACGCTGTCCAGCCTCCGTCATGCGGGATTGAAGTGTAAAGAACACCATCATTTTCTGCTGTAAATGTACCCTCTATATGAGTATCATCATATGAAGTAACCTCAAGACCTCCGGCTGCAAGCTTTTCAACAGCCTGTCTGAACATAATCTGATCTATCTGGTATACAAACATTTTTCCGCTTCCTGATTTTTCCTTTTCAATATCAGCATAGAATGAAATAACATCTCCAGGAGAATAATTGCCCACCGCTGTTATTGTTTTATATTTCTGTGTCGGTATTGACTGGGATTTAACATCCCCTTCCTTTACCTTAAAACCATTGGAATTTTCGAAATTCACAGTTGCATAAACAGGTCCTTTTTTCTCAATAAGGTAGTTATATTTCACATAGCAGTCATCAGTGCCGTCGCTTGGTTTTTCGTACTGATAATTGTAATAACCTATATCTGTTTTTGTAACGTTAACTCCCTTGTGTCCTACATCCTTTACATCAATCTGATATAAAACATCCTCGTCGATTCCTGCCGCGAGACGGAAAAGTTCATTCTGGTTATCAGCCTGTGTTTCACCATCGCCTGTGTAATTCATAATATCACTGTCAGCAACAAATGCAATCGGAAGGTGCGCATTGTTTTCATACATAGTCACAAGATTTGAATCCGCAACCTCATCAAAGAAGGTTTCATCTCCGGAAAAACCATCCTGTGCGATCAGATATCTGATATTAAGAAGACTGTTCATAATCGGTGTTGACTGAGTATAGTAATATCTGTTTCCGGCAGCACTTGCCTGAATTCCAAGCCCTTCAAGAAATTTTGTTATGTTTACATTTGCTGTTGACGAAAACTGGGAAACGCCCTTGACGCCATAAAGTGCCGGGTCGTTTATAGAATAATTCGTTGTGAATTCTGTACGGTAAAAATCATCCTTCGGATTCTCTCTCTGCTCCAGAACCTCGGTAACATTGTCACTATTTTTAGGGTAAATGCTGTAGGTTGTTGTTGTAACGGTAGTAACGCCTATATATGCATTCCATCCCATTTCAACAGTACATACAAGTGCAACAGCTGCCCCCATTACCTTTTTGTTGATAAGCTTTCTTTCATAAACAAACATTATTGCAACATAGACAATACATGCAATAACACTCTTGAGTACTGCCTGTGACTCCTGGTTGTTATGTGCAATCAACGCAACAGCAAGGGTCATTATTGCCATTGACATTATATCGAAAACATCTATATCCTCTGTTATAACAGTAAATGCCCTGTAGGCTGCTGCAACAAGAATAAACGAGAACAGGAATGAGAATCTGTATGGAATCATATTTGTAAAATGGAAACCATGCCAGATGTAATTGAGCACATTCATATTACAGCTTACTACTATGAACGCAAGATAAAGTACTGTAATAATCTTTTCTCTGATTTTAATTTTTCTGTTAACCAAAAATACTCCCAGCAGGATTATTGCAAACATTCCGCAGTAGAAATTCGGGAGTCCTTCCTTAGCCGTAGGCTCATGAAAACCTATTACGTTTGAAATCATCATATACCAGGTTTCATAGAAGTCTATAAACTTCGGAAATTCATTATCCACGCTGTTTGTCAGCTGAAGCGCCAGATATGCCGGAATAAGCATAAATGCACCAAGACCAAGTCCCAGAGCAGTCGAACCGATAATCTGTCCTAGTCTTAAAAGAGAATTTTTAAAGCCTTTCCAGCAGATTATTACACTTGCGGCAAATACCAGCACTGTAAAAATGCATGTAAAAAGTCCTATATAGAAATTTGATACAAGGGATAAGGCAAGTGAAATTACATAAAGTCTGAATTTTCCTTCCTTCACAAGCATTATTGTCCCAAGTACAACAAGAGGAAGAAGTGCTACTGTATCAATCCATATAAGATTCCAGTAATAGCCCATTATGTATGCGCAAAGAGCATACATAACACCGAACCCTGCAATTGTAATATCATTTCTTTTAAATACATGCTTTAAAAATATGGCAAAAAAGAGTCCTGCACAACCGATTTTTATTGTAAGAAAAAGAGTCAGTGCATCTCTTGAATACTCAAGAGGAAAAAATACCGACAGCAGGTTCAGAGGACTTGCTGCATAATAGGACATTACTGACAGAAAATTTGTTCCAAGCCCCGTATTCCATGAGTAAAGGAGCGATGACATATTCTGCAGTTTATCATGTTCCTCCTGAAAAAACGGGAAATACTGATGCCATAAATCAGTTACAAGAATTTGCTTGTCCCCGAAAGGATGTACCTCATAATAAATAAACATTCCCCACATAATCAGAAAAGGAATTATAAAGCTCAAAAACAAAAACAGCCTTGTTTCTCCCTTTGAATTATAAAGAAGCATATTTTTAAGGCTTCTTTTTTGTACTGACTTTTTTATATTAGTCATATTTACTTCCACCTTTTTTACTCATAATTATCCTTACTGCGCAATATTTACATAAATCACCGAAATCATAAAAAGCAGGCTTAAACAAAGCGCTGTAAAATCTGTCCAGTCACATTTAAGCTGACGCATTTTTGTACGCCCTTCACCACCGTTATAGCAACGGCATTCCATAGCAGTTGCAAGCTCCCCTGCACGTCTTACCGCCGAAATAAAAAGCGGTATAATTACAGGAACAACTGATTTTATCCTGTCCTTTATATTTCCGCCGTCCATATCAACGCCCCTTGCTTTCTGCGCAGACATTATCTTATCGGTTTCTTCTATAAGCGTAGGGACAAATCTCAGCGCAATTGTCATCATCATTGCAAGGTCATGAACAGGTAATTTCAGCTTTTTAAGGGGTGACAGCAGTCTTTCAATAGCGTCTGTCAGTGCAATGGGTGAAGTGGTATATGTCAGAAGCGATGTTCCTGCAATAAGAAGTACAATTCTTATAATCATAAATACTGAAGTGTAAACCCCTGTATCTGTGATTTTTATAAACTTCCACTCAAAAAGCGGTTCTCCGCCAGTTATCAGAAATAGATTCAGAACAGATGTAATAAGCAGTATCATAACAACCGGCTTTAAGCTTTTTAAAATCATTTTAAACGGAATCTGCGAAAGTATTATTGACATAAAACAAAATACCGCACCAACTTCAAGGCATACAGCACTGCTTCCTATAAAAAGCATTGCTATAAAAATAACCGCAATAATTATTTTGAATCTCGGGTCAATTCTGTGTACTATACTGTTACCCGGAAAAAACTGCCCCAGTGTAATATCCTTTAGCATCAGATTGTCCCCCTTTTTCTAAGCTCTGAAGCAATAAGCTCTGAAGCATATTTTACAGTATAAACCTCGTCATGCATATCAATGCCTCTTGCTTTGAGCATATCAAAAACCCGTGTAATCTGCGGTACGGAAAGACCCATCTGAGCAATTTCCTCGGAGCGTCTGAATACCGCCGGCGGTGTGTCATAGCAAAAAAGCTTTGATTCATTCATAACAAGAATTTTCGATGCAAATTTTGCAACATCCTCCATACTGTGAGAAACCAGCAAAACGGTACAGCCTGTATTCTTATGATACTCCTTTATCTGACCCAGGATTTTATCTCTGCCCTTCGGGTCAAGACCTGCTGTCGGTTCATCAAGAATAAGAACCTCTGGCTCCATTGCCATTACACCTGCAATAGCAACACGCCTTTTCTGTCCTCCCGAAAGCTCAAAGGGTGATTTCTGAAGTATCTCCTCCGAAAGCCCCACCGCTTCCGCAGTACGCCTTACTCTGCCGTCAATTTCAGCTTCGCTAAGTCCCATATTTTTAGGGCCAAAGGCTATATCCTTATACACCGTGTCTTCAAAAATCTGATATTCGGGATATTGAAAAACAAGCCCTACACGAAATCTTACACTTCGTATATTCTTTTTATTCTCCCAGATATCCTTCCCGTCAAGATAAATTTTCCCCGCGGTAGGAGCAAGAAGCCCGTTAAAGTGCTGAATAAGTGTGGATTTACCTGAACCGGTATGCCCGATTACCCCGACAAATTCCCCTCTTTCAATCTCTATATTTACATTGTCAACCGCTGTTTTTTCAAATGGTGACCCCTGACTGTAAATGTAAGTCAGATTTTCTGCTTTCAGTATAGCCAACTGCGGCTCTCCTTTCGATTGTCTGCCTTATGACAGAAGCTTTATCAATGCTTCACAACATTCATTTTCGTCTATAATATGTGTATCAAGATTCAGTCCGTATTTATTAAGCTCATAAATAAGCTCTGTAACCTGCGGTACATCAAGTCCTACAGCTTTAAGCTGCTCAACATTTGAAAACACCTCTTTTGGACAATCGTCCATCAAAACCTTTCCTTTATCCATTACAATTACTCTTTTGCACTGTGCAGCTTCCTCCATGTAATGGGTAATAAGAATTATCGTTATACCAAATTCCTCATTTAGCTTTTTTATGGTTTTCATTACCTTGCTTCTTCCGATAGGGTCAAGCATTGCTGTAGGCTCATCAAGCACTATGCACTTAGGGCGCATTGCTATAATTCCTGCAATCGCAACCCTCTGCTTCTGACCGCCCGAAAGCTGATGAGGAGCATGAAATCTGTATTTATACATGCCCACCGCCTGCAGAGCCTCATCAACTCTCTGCCTTATTTCAGCAGGTGGAACTCCTAAATTTTCAAGTGCAAATGCCACATCTTCCTCAACGATTGTGGCAACAATCTGATTATCGGGATTCTGAAACACCATTCCGACACGCTGACGGACATCAAAAATCCGTTCCTCATCCGAAGTGTCAATACCATCAACATAAACAGCGCCGCCACTCGGGAGAAGTATCGCATTAAGATGCTTTGCAAAGGTTGATTTGCCGCATCCGTTATGACCTAAAACAGCCGTCATTTCTCCCTGTTCAAAGGAAAGATTAAGATTTTCAAATACAAAGCTGCCTTCTTCATCATATTTAAAATCAAGATTTTCTGTCCTGACAATTTTTGCCATGGTTTATTTTCCTTTCTGCCATATCGCCGTTGAACCGCAGGGCAGAACAAGTCCGCTTGCTTCTACCGGCAGACCGATTTCATCAAAGCTTACCTCACCGCCATACTGCGGACAGATTGTTTCACCGAGTATGTACCCCATAACAGATGGCGAAAGACCTGTTGTATAGCTGTTAATCAGAAAGAAAAGAGGATTATCGCTGAGTACTCCCGTACAGAGCTTTACAAGGTCATAAACACAGTCCTCAAGCTTCCATATTTCTCCGCCGGGACCTCTGCCGTAGCTTGGCGGGTCCATTATTACAGCGTCATATTTTCTTTCACGGCGTATTTCTCTTGCAATGAATTTTTCGCAGTCATCCACAATCCAGCGTATCGGCTTTTCGGAAAGTCCCGACAAAGCAGCATTTTCCCTTGCCCACGAAACCATTCCCTTTGAAGCATCAACATGACAGACTCTGGCACCTGCCGCCGCACATGCAAGCGTCGCACCGCCGGTATAGGCAAACAGATTCAGAACATTTATTTCCCTGCCTGCCCCTTTGATTTTTTCAGTCATAAAATCCCAGTTTACTGCCTGCTCCGGAAAAAGTCCCGTATGCTTGAAGCCTGTCGGCTTGATGACAAATTTAAGGTTGTTATATGACATTTCCCAGGACTCCGGCGGCTTTTCCGAAAAGCTCCAGCTTCCACCGCCGTTTGATGAACGGTGATAATGTCCGAGCGCCCTTTTCCACATAGGTGATTTTTTTTCGGTTTTCCATATAATCTGCGGATCAGGACGGATTAATATATTCCCGTTCCAGCTTTCAAGCTTTTCCTGAGATGTTGTATCTAAAATTCTGTATTCTTTCCAGTTGTCTGCAATACGCATTTACACTGCATTCCTTTTCGTTTAAATTTTTTCGTGGATTTTCATCAGCAGGTACGTTCCTTTATTTTATCCGAAATGGCAATTGCATATTCGTTAATCTGCTTGAAATCCCTGCCCTCGAGCATTACTCTGATAAGTGGTTCTGTTCCGCTTTCACGTACAAGGATTCTTCCGCTTTCACCAAGCTCCTCCTCATAACGCTCAATAAGGTCTGTAATCTGGCTGTCGTTCTTCCAGACTTCCCTGCTGCGAGGACTGATTTTAACATTAATCATCACCTGTGGGAAATGCTCCATGCATGAAGCAAGCTCTGAAAGCTTCTGTCCCGATTCAGCAAGTATTTCAAGAAGCTTTGCGCCGGAAAGCTGACCGTCACCTGTGTTTGCTTCATCAAGGAATATAATATGACCGCTCTGCTCGCCGCCCAGATTATATCCGCCCTCGAGCATTTTTTCAAGGACATATCTGTCCCCGACCTTTGTTGTCAGCATCTTTATTCCGTTATCCTTTGCAAAATACTTGAAGCCTAAATTACTCATTACTGTTACAACAGCTGTATCATTTTTAAGAGTACCCTGTTCCTTCATAGCCTTTGCGCAGATTGCAATAAGCTTGTCACCATCAATCAGCTGACCTTTCTCGTCAACTGCAAGACATCTGTCTGCATCACCGTCAAATGCAAGACCTGCATGACATTTCTTGTCAACCACATACTGCATAAGTCCACCGATATGTGTAGAACCGCAGTTTTCGTTAATGTTTGTGCCGTCAGGTGAAGCGTTAAGCACAAATACATTTGCTCCAAGACCTTCAAAAAGTCTTTTTGCCGTTGCCGATGCACTTCCGTTTGCACAGTCAAGGGCAATACGAAGTCCTGTAAGATTACCCTTTATGCTTCTCATGATATGTCTTATGTAATCAGTCTGAGCGTCACGGTAATAATTAACTCTGCCTACATTACCATGTGAAACAAGCTCCATATCCTCCGGTCTGTCAAGAACCAGAGCTTCAATTTCTTCTTCAACATCATCGGAAAGCTTGTAGCCTGTTGAAGAAAACAGCTTGATTCCGTTATATTCAAAGCTGTTGTGTGAGGCTGAAATCATAATACCCGCATCAGCCTTTTTCTGTTCTACAAGCACAGCAACTGCAGGTGTCGGAACAACACCTAAAATTTCAGCATTTGCTCCAACAGATGTAATACCTGCCACAAGCGCCGCTTCAAGAATATCAGACGAAATTCTTGTATCCTTACCAATAAAAATTGTAGGCTTGTGCTTTGCTGTTTTAGCAAGTACAATTGCTGCCGCTTTACCGATTTTCATAGCAATTTCACATGTAAGCTCTGTAATTGCCACTCCTCTTGCACCATCAGTGCCAAATAATCTTCCCATAATAATATTCTCCTGTCTTTAAATTTAAGCAATGCCCCACAAGGCTTTCTGTTGTCCTTGTCCGGTCTGCATTAATTAATCTTGTTTTTCATACCCGAGATGCTCGTAAGCCAACTTTGTCGCAACTCTGCCACGGGGCGTTCTTGCCAGAAAGCCAAGCTGCATCAGAAACGGTTCACATACATCCTCAAGAGTTATTGCCTCCTCACCGATTGCAGAAGCAAGCGTTTCAAGTCCTGCCGGACCGCCGTTATACCCCTGTATCAGCATTGTGAGCACTCTCTTGTCAAGGCTGTCAAGTCCCAGTGAATCAATTTCAAGCTGATTAAGCGCTATTGCGGCAATATCCCTTGTTATTTCACCGTTTCCCATAACCTCGGCAAAATCCCTTACTCTTTTCAGAAGTCTGTTTGCAATTCTCGGAGTACCTCTTGAGCGTTTGGCGATTTCCTCTGCTCCGTCTGCGGTACATGGAATACACAGAATCTGACTGCTTCTTCTTATAATATCACTCAGCTGATCGGTATTGTAAAGCTCAAGACGCTGAACAATGCCGAATCTGTCACGAAGCGGCGAGGTAAGCTGTCCTGCACGGGTTGTTGCCCCCACAAGCGTGAACTTTTCAAGCTCAACACGAATTGAACGTGCTGACGGTCCCTTGCCGATTACTATATCAAGAGCGTTGTCCTCAAGTGCCGGATATAAAATCTCCTCAATGGCACGTGAGAGCCTGTGTATTTCATCAATAAACAAAACATCATTATCCGAAAGGTTTGTAAGCAGTGCTGCCAGATCTCCCGGTTTTTCAATTGAAGGCCCCGAGGTAATACGCAGATTTGCACCCATTTCATGAGCAATAATTCCTGCAAGTGTTGTTTTACCCAGTCCCGGCGGCCCATAAAGCAAAACATGGTCAAGGGGTTCATTACGGTTTTTTGCAGCTTTTATATAAATTGCCATGTTTTCCTTTACTTTATCCTGTCCTATATATTCCGAGAGCGTCTGAGGACGAAGTGTAAACTCCGTTTCAACATCAGCCTCGGTAAATTCGGGAGCAACAGTCCTGCTCTCAAACTCTATGTCTCCTGTTTCTATCATTTTATTTTCCTTTCCCCGCTTTTCCCCGCTTTTTGAAAAAAGCTTGGCAAAAACTTTTAGTTACGCTTTTACTTTGACTGAATTTGTTACTTTAAGCTCGAAGTGATTACAGAATTACCTCTAAAGTATAATAAAAAGCTTGGCAAAAACTTTTAGTTACGCTTTTACTTTAACTGAATTTGTTACTTTAAGCTCGAAGTGGTTGGAAAAATCCGACTGAGGTATGATAAAAAATCTGGCAAAACCCGCTGTATCTATAAATCATCAGTATTTATACCGCCTATTTCAGTAAGAACAAGATGATTCCATCTTTCCTTTATTGATTTGCCGCCATATATTTTTGCATTAAAAAGCTGCTCGGCTGTTTCAAACTCAGTACCATCCTTAATATCACAGTAACCCGCCCAATACGGTTTATCATACTGCGGAAGAAAGCCTATATAATGGTCTGTTTCACTCGGGTCATCATCAAAATAAAAAACTGTTTCATCAATGCCGGAGCCGATACGGAACATTTCAAGCAGTTCTTCATAAGAAATTTTGCTTTTCATAATTACTTCATTCCCAATATTTTAAGAGCCTGCTTGATAATTTTTTCTGTCGGAAGTGAAGTGTCAATTCTTGCAATTGCCTCCATAACCTCACTTTGCGAGAAGCCAAGGGTAATAAGCGCTGTTACTGCTTCGCCCGTATCATCCCCTGCAGGAGCACTGATATTTACCGCCGCTTTAAAATCATCGGAAGTAATAGATTCCTTTGCAACCTTATCCTTCAGCTCAAGAACAATTCTCTGTGCAAGCTTCGGGCCAACTCCCTTTGTTTTGGTAAACACTTTACTGTCACCTGACGCAACAGTCAGTGCAAATCTCTGGGGCTCAATGTCCGACAAAATCGCAAGTGCCATTTTCGGACCGACTCCCGACACTGAAATCAGAAGCCTGAAACAATGCAGCTCCTGCTTTGAGTAAAATCCGAAAAGCTCCACATTGTCCTCTCTCACATGCAGATATGTATAAAGGAAAACCTCTGTTCCGGTCTCACCTATCTGCGAAGCGGTTGCACATGTAATTCTGCATGCGTACCCGACTCCTCCCGTTTCGACCACCGCCAGAAACGGTTCCTTATGTATAAGCTCTCCTCTTACGCTGTATATCATTTAATTCACCTTTTTCATTTTATTCCCTTGCAGCAGTGTCCATGACATATTGTAAGCGCCAGAGCGTCAGCTGCATCATCAGGCTTTGGAATCTGCTCAAGCTTCAGAATACGCCTTGTCATATCCATAACCTGTTTCTTTTCCGCTCTGCCGTACCCTACAACAGACTGCTTGACCTGCAAAGGAGTATATTCAAAAATCGGAATATCATGTCTTACCGCCGAAAGAACGATAACTCCTCTTGCCTGTGCAACATCAATTGCTGTTTTCTGGTTGTTTGTAAAAAACAGCTTTTCAATTGCCATGCAGTCAGGCTGAAATCTTTCGCAGATAAAATCCATATCATCCGCAATCGCTTTAAGCCTTTCAGAGAAATCCGTATGGGCTTCAGTAAGTATTGCACCGTATTCAATCGGTACAAACTTCTTACCGTTATAGTCGGTAACGCCAAAGCCAACTATAGCATATCCGGGGTCAATTCCAAGAATACGCAAAAAAACACATCCTCAAAAATATATTCATGTTTTATTATATCACAAAACATATGCCGGTTTCAATAGTAAAATAAGAAATAAACAAAAATTTTGTCATAAATCTATCATTTCGGAACAATAAAGTTAATTTACACAAATTTTTTCTTTCAAACCCTGCGAAAATCTCTGTATTATTTATTGACAAATCCGCAAAAATACGCTATTATATATGTATTAATAAAGGGGAGTAGCCGGCAGGAGTTCCTGTTTATGCTTACGTCAATCTCGATCCTCCGGATCCGTGGCATATCTAAACGGCAAGACTTTTGTTAAAATCATCGGGTGATTTTGACAAGGTCTTTTTTTATTGCCCGAAAACAATAAGGAGTAAAAAATGAGCGAAAACTATCAGAAAACCAAAGAACAGCTTTTCAGTGAGCTTGGTTCTTCTGCCAATGGTCTTACCGACAGTCAGGCAAAAGCAAACACTGAAAAATACGGAAAAAATGAACTTATCGAGGACAAGCAGAAAAGTGCATTTATGATTTTCCTTGAGCAGTTCAAGGACTTTCTTGTAATAATTCTTATTGCAGCAGCAATTGTTTCAGCAGTACTTGGTGATATTGAAAGTACGATTGTTATTCTTGCAGTTATTACAATGAATGCTATTTTAGGTACTGTTCAGACGCTTAACGCTACAAAGTCACTCAACAGCCTTAAAAAGCTTTCTGCACCAAATGCAAAGGTTATCAGAAACGGACAGACTGTTGTTCTTCCTTCAGAAGAAGTTACTATCGGCGACGTTGTGGTTCTCGAAGCAGGTGACTTTATCTGTGCAGACGGACGAATTCTTGAAAACGCAAGCCTTAAAGTAAACGAAAGTGCTCTTACAGGTGAAAGCCTGAACGTTGAAAAGGAAGATACTGTACTCGACAAGGAAGTTCCTCTCGGTGACAGAATAAACATGGTTTATTCCGGCAGCTTTGTAACATACGGCAGAGCAAGCTTCCTTGTAACAGGCATTGGTATGAACACCGAAGTAGGCAAAATCGCTTCACTTCTTAAAAGTGCCAAGGAAAGAAAAACACCGCTTCAGGTTAATCTTGACAACTTCGGCAAAAAGCTTTCGGTAATTATTCTTATCATATGTGTTCTTGTGTTCGGTCTTAACCTCTTTAATGCTGATAAAATCAACACTGAAACCATCTCAAATGCATTCCTTTTTGCAGTTGCTCTGGCAGTTGCTGCTATTCCTGAAGCACTCAGCTCTATTGTTACAATCGTACTTTCATTCGGCACTAAGAAGATGTCAAATGAAAACGCTATTATCAGAAAGCTTCAGGCTGTTGAAGGTCTTGGAAGCGTATCGGTTATCTGCTCGGACAAAACAGGTACTCTTACACAGAATAAAATGACCGTCAAGAAAATTTTTGCCGACGGAAAAATAATCAATGAAAATGAAGCAGACTTTAACGACAATAATCAGAAAAGACTTCTTCTTTCAAGCATTCTCTGTAACGACGCTGAATGCAAGGACGGCAAGGAAATCGGTGACCCGACAGAAACTGCACTTGTAAACTTCGGTATCAAGTATAAATTCGATTACGAGCATATACGTGAAAAATATGCACGACTTTCGGAAATTCCTTTTGATTCAGACAGAAAGCTTATGTCAACTGTACACGAAGTAAACGGCAAGCTTACAATGCTTACAAAGGGTGCAACAGATGTTCTCTTAAACAGAATGAACATTACAGATGACGTTAAAAAGCAGATTGAGGAAACTACAGAGCAGCTTTCGGCACAGGGACTTCGTCTCCTCTGCTTTGCATACAAGGAAATTGAAAACACTCAGATAGGACTTGATGACGAAAACGGACTTGAATTTATGGGTCTTATTGCAATGATGGACCCTCCGAGAGAAGAATCAAAGGCAGCCGTTGCTGAATGTATCAGCGCCGGTATCAAGCCGGTTATGATTACAGGTGACCACAAGGTTACAGCCGCTGCCATCGCTAAGGAAATCGGTATCCTGAAAGACTACTCAGAAGCTGCCGAAGGTGCTGAAATTGACAGCCTCACTGATGAACAGCTCAAAGAATATGTTCCGACAAAATCAGTATATGCACGAGTTTCACCTGAACATAAAATCAGAATTGTAAACGCATGGCAGGAAAGAGGAAATATCGTTGCCATGACAGGTGACGGCGTAAACGACGCACCTGCCCTCAAACAGGCTGACATCGGTGTTGCTATGGGTATCACAGGTACAGAGGTTTCAAAGGATGCTGCTTCAATGGTGCTTACAGATGATAACTTTGCAACAATTGTAAAGGCTGTAAACAACGGCAGAAACATCTATGCAAATATCAAGCGTTCAATACAGTTCCTCTTATCAGGTAATATGGCCGGTATCATGGTTGTATTGTTTGCCTCACTCCTCGGATTGCCTGCACCATTTGCAGCAGTTCATCTTCTCTTTATAAACCTCCTTACAGACTCACTTCCGGCTATTTCTCTCGGACTTGAGCCTCACACAAAGGATGTTATGAAGGAAAAGCCACGTCCGATGAACGAATCAATCCTTACAAAACCATTCATATTCAATATTCTTACAGACGGTCTTGTTATTGCAATAGCATCTGCAATATGCTTCCTTGTGGGCGACCCTGAAAATACACCTGAGGTTGCAAGCACAATGGCATTTGCAAGTATATGCCTTTCAAGACTTATCCACGGTATCAACTGCAAGTCAGACAAGCCGGTTATCCTTTCAAAGAAGCTGTTTAATAATATGTTTGTACTCGGCGCTTTAGTAATCGGACTTATTCTTCTTTCAATTGTACTGTTTGTACCTCCGGTTGCGGATATTTTCAAGGCTTCTTCACTTACACTTACACAGATTCTCACCATTGCAGGTACTTCTGTAGGAACACTTATAGTTATTCAGATTATAAAGGCTATAAAAGGTCTTTTCAAGAAAAAATAATTCTAAAGGGCTGCAGTGCAGCCCTTTGTTTTCTGTGTAAAAACCATTATATAATACAAATCTGATAAAGGATAATATTTATGAATACATATTTAAAAATTGCAGATTTAATCGGTAATTTCTTCACATTCATTCCGGTTATACTGATTTCGTATCTTGTAATAATTAACATAGTATCATTTTCTATGTTTTATGCAGACAAGCAAAAGGCAAAAAAGCATCTCTGGAGAATACCCGAATCCACACTTATTATTTCCGCTTTAATAGGCGGCTCTTTCGGTGCGTTTGCCGCAATGAAGCTTTTTCGCCATAAAACAAAGCATGCAAAATTCTATATCCTGATTCCTGTTTTTATGGTTCTTCATATTTTCATAATTGTCACAGGAATTATAGGGATTGTCAGATAAAGAAAAGGGACTGAAAATCAGTCCCTTTATTTTATTAAATATCACTGGCGAAAAATACAAGTTTTGAAACATGCATATCAAACCATTTTTCAGAAACCTTATCAGAAATAATTCTGCATATTTCCTGCTCTGACTCCTTGAAAATCTGATTGAGTATACTTACTTTGAGACTGTCAGGCACCTGAGTAAAAACAGTATTCACAAGCTTTTTCATAAATGAATCGACATTATTATTTTCAAAATTAATCTTTCTTTGTATAAACGGCAGAATATCACCGACCTTCAGATAAAAATCAACTGTAATTTCCTCGCCGTCCTTTATGAAAAAATTATATATATTTATATCAAGTCCATTTTCTTCAAGCTGGCGATTGACTTTATCCATAATTCTGCCTTTTGCTGTATCTGTTCCCATAAGCTTTGAAACGAGAAGCTTAGGCGGCAGATTTCCCATAAAACCAAGCGCCATCTTTTCAAAGGGACTGTCAACTTCTTTTTTTAAAAGCTCTACAGCCTTTTCATAATCCATATCCGATATTTTCACTGAAATATTCGTCTGCATTTTCCTCTCTCCTTTATTCCCAGTTTTTCCAGACATCCGGCTGATATCCTACAGTTGAAAGTTTGCCGTTTCTTACAACAGGAGTTTTGATAAGCTGCTGATTTTCAAAAACCTTTTCAAGCTTGTCTTCCTCTCCAAGATACTTTACAAGTGCGTACAAGTCCTTATCCCTGCACTTTTCGTCAAGCATATTTTCAAGTCCGCCCACAGCCTTTAAAACAGCGTTAAACTCTCCTTTGCTCATGCCCTTTTCCTTCATGTCAATAAGCTGATATTTTATTTTACGTTCCTTAAAATATCTTTCAGCTTTTTTGGTGTCAAAGCATTTTTTAGTGCCAAAAATCTGAATGTTCATATTTTTCTCCTTTTATTGTGTTACCTTTTCTATATTTTCTTCTGTAAGCTTTATGAAAGGAAGTTCAATAAGCTCAGCATTGCCAATATATGAATTATGCCACTTTTCATATTCTGTAACATCAACATAAACATAGTCGTCCGGTTTGGTTTTTCTATCCTCGGATTTAAGAATATTGTAAACAAATCCCGAATTGCTTACATCAATATCATGTGGATATTCCCATACATTCTCCACACCTGATTCCTCAGCCATTTGATTTTTATATTCTATAAGCTCTCTGTCTATGGCTGAAACATGTGCGATTTCTTCGTAGATGTCTGTTTGGGTATCATACTTATACAAAGTATAAGGCCAGAATTCCCCCGAATTTCCCTGATTATGAGAAATTTTTTCCTCAATTATACCATTATCGTAAAACCTGAGTGACGGAAAACCACGATATTCCTCAATAATTCTCCCTTCACCATCATGGTCATAAATATATCCGACCATGCCTGCCATAGCTGAGGAAGTAAACATTAAAATCAACTCGTCACTTCCGTCATTGTCAATATCATATATGGCAAATTCATTTTCTTCCATTGAATAGGAAGAAAGGTAGTTTTCTTCGTTATAATCATAGTCGGGAAATTTCATTTCATAGTAAATGTTTTTAAGAAGCTGCTTATAGCTTTGCTTTTCATACACATTTGCAGGCTCTGTTTCTTTAGTTTCAAGAGGTATCAGCTCATTCAGAGCGTCAAAGCACTCTCCTGTTTTAACATCAACAGCATACCAGCCTGTTGTTGCCCTGTGGGTATCAAAATCATTGTACTCACGAAAAAGGTAGCATTGACGTTCTCCGTAATCTCTTATTTCCTCGTACGCCAGATGCTGATTTTCTTCCCCTGTGTCAATCAAAGACCATAGCTTTTCAGTGGCTTCATCAAGTGTTATATTTACATCGGCTGTTGTATTTTCTACAGTTTCTTCTGTGAGAGGCAAATTTTTAAAATTTTTGCCATCCTCTGAAGCAATATGTTCCGATAATATCAGCCTATCATTATCCCATTTATATATGAGATATTCCATCCAGTATTCACTGGTATTTTTACGATATTTAAGCGTCTGCTTTTCATCGTCAATTATCACCTGTCTGCCTATTTTATTAAGCGTGTCCCATTTTTCATACATTTCGGTATCGGGATTATAACGAAAATAAGTTCCCGGTGCATACATCGCCCCATTTTCCATCATAACAAAAAGATCATCAAAACCATCAAAATCATAATCCTCTGTAAAAATTTTTTCTTTGTCTGATGTATAGTTACAATCAAGAATTTGAATAATTTCTTCACCTTTTATAACTTCAACTTCTTTTCCTTTTACATTGAATGTAATATCTTCCACTACATCTATGGTTTCCAAAGCAGAACTGCTTTCTGTATTTTCTTTTCCACACCCTGCAAGCATTACAGATATACACAATAATAATATTAGCTTTTTCATATGTTTCCTTTCTTTGCTGACTTATTATTCTAACAGTTCAGCTTTATATTTTTTCAAATCATCTGAAAGGATATAAAATTTACCAGTCTCAGCCATATCAGTTTCATTGCTCCACTTCACGAGATTATCTGATGAATAAATTCTCAGTACTCCATCAGATGTATGAATACTAAAGACATCTTCAGGTGTTTGTACAGCGGTTTCATCTGCATATTTCCAATCGTAACTGTTAAGGTAATCACAAAATTCACTAATCTGTTCTTCTGTCAATTCAACCTTAGTATCCGGCTTATCATAACCACAATGAAACTCAAGTTGATCATCGTTTTTATCAATGTAAGGTACATCTTCAGTTTCATCAAGATTTATAATATATAAAAAATCTTTCGGATTATCTCCATACTGATGTGTAAACAAATAAATCTGACTGTCCGAATAAAACATTATCTGATGATTTACATATTCGTTTTCGGTATAAAAATTATAAGTATGAAGCAATTTTTCTTCTTTCATTGAAAAAACAGCAACCGAATATTTGTTCATGTCGGGATATTCCGAATTTTCTCCGTCACTTACATAACTCGCCACCTTTTCTCCGTCAGATGAAAAGCAGACATCAAGCCACCAGTAACCTTCCTTTCCGATAAATGAACAATCAACTTCTGTAATTTCATAGGTATCAAGATTCAGCTTTGCATATCCACGAAGATCTGCAATACGACCTTTTATCAAATACAATTCATTTCCTACAGCCTTTTTGGGTATATACGCTATTCCGTTGCTGTCTGTCTGAATATGATAATCCTCACCTGTTGCAAGATTATATATTCCGCTTTGAACGACACAATCAAGATTTGTAATCTGATAGAAAAATCTGTTTTCATCAATAACTCCGCCAATACTTGCGTACATTTCCGTATTTTCTTCCGGAATTTCCACTAATGTTATCTTTTCACCGTCATCCGTTTCAAGATACAGACTTATATCCTCAATAATTGTACCCCAACCGGACATTTCGAATTTTCTACCATAATCAAATGATTTTTCATATTTACAATAAACTTTGTTTTCTGGTAAACTCAAATCAAACTTCTGAATATTTTCATCCATAAGCGATACAGCAACCTCAGTAGCTCCCTGCGTTTCAATTTCAGTAGTAACCTGTGTTTCAGTCTGCTCCATAACTGTCTCTGTAATTTCTGCAACAGAACTGCTTTCTGTATTTTCTTTGCCACAGCCTGCAAGCAATACGCAAACACATAATACCATAAATAATTTCTTCATAAAATCCCCTTTTACTTATTGTTCACATATTCTTCAAAAGCCTTATCAATATCCTCTTTGCTGACTTTATAATCAAGTCCAAGAGGCAGGCTGTTTTCGTCCTTGTATGCTTCAAGTGTACTCTGATATTCTTTATCGGAAACATCTGTACCATTAATTGTATACTGAACATCGGCTTCTGTTTCTGCGCCCCCAAGATTATTGAAAAAGCTTATTTCTTTTTCAAATAAATCATATTTTCCAAGCCTGTAGTATGTTGTATACTCATATCCCTGATGCAGGTCATAGGTATTCATCAGATTACTTTTGGGGGAATATACTACATTTCCATAAGAACCATATTCACCCAGTGCTTTTACAGTATTGTCAAATGTATAAATATAGCATTGTGATGCACGGACACTGTCTCTTGCAATGAATAATTCGGGAATACTGTCCCCCGTAATGTCGTAAACAGAAAAGCCGCCACCCTGCGTGATAAACTCTGTTTCCGACAGGCTGTACAAAAGCTTGGTATATGCTTCTTTCCAATCCGAACAGGGCATAAGCGCCGCATCAGCAAAAGATTCTGTAAGGGGAAAATCACGTCCAAGCTCTTTTTTATATCCGCCCATATATTCTTTATGAGCCTGCTCATATTCTTCCTTTGTTACAGCATTATCGTTTATTCTGTATCCTGTTTTTTGAAGTGAACCTTTATTGTCATAAAAGCTTGCACATTCTTTTAAATCACCATTTTCAAGCCTGTAATATGAACTGTTTGTAACCCCTTGTCCTGTGTAACCACTGTATATATAATTTGTATCGGGATGAAAATACACAACACCATTAGAACCGTATTCCCCTAAGTGTCCCACATACTTATCATAGGTATAAATCCGACAGCCTGCCGCATGACAGTAATCCTCCGAAATAAAAAGCTCCGGTATACTGTCATTATTTATGTCATATAAAGAAAATGCCGAATTTTCGGTAAAATCATTTTTTTCATCATTAATACATTTATAAAGCCATTCTCCATATGCGCTGCACCAGTCATCTGCTGCAGCATCTTCCCCTGACGGTTCAATCAGCCCTGTGGGTCTTTCTGCAATACAGCCTGTAAGCATTAAAGATATGCACAATAACAATACTGTTTTTTTCATAAATCCTCCACATGAATTATTTCTGCACCACACACAAATTATTGCTGTTTAACGCCTGCTGAAATCAATTCCGGCAAGTCTTGCCTGCCTGCATAAATCCTTGACCTGCAGCTTATACATTTTTCTGTCCTTAATAAAATACGTCCCGCACTGGCGAAATTCAAAAGAAACATTTTTTCTTTCGCACTGCGACCTTATGTCAAGTACCCAGTCATATTTAAGAGGACGGGCATTTCTGTCCGATTCTCCTCCAACAACCACAAGCTCAATATTATCAAGATATTTTTCCATATCTATATTCTCAAGGAGCGGCTGTGCCGTAATACACTTATGCTTTATCGGAAGCCCGCTGAAAATTTTAAGCTTTATATCTGCATTTTTCTGATTTTCAACTGTACAGCATATAACAACATTTTCATAACCATCTCCCCAGTCAGATGGAATGCAGTTATAAAAACGCTCTATCCTTTTTGTAAGAAACAAAAATGTACAGTCCTGCCTTTCCTTTATCATTCTCCAGCATTCGTCACGCCACTTGTCAGCATCCTCTATAAAAAAATCAGTAGAAAAGCATGTATAAACAATTCCGGATTTCATCTTATATCTGCCGTTTTTAAGCCTCTCGACAGGTTTTGAAAAATCCTTGGTTTTAATAATGTCCTGTGTATTTATTCCACGCTTTTCATCACCCTTATGAATATAGCAGTGCAGACAGCCGTCACTGCATTTACGGCAACCTCTCCAAGGATTCCACATTGACATATAAGCCCCTCCTGTATTTTACTTTTCAAATCTTAGTTCATTACCAGCAATTACAAGCCTTCCTGTTTCGCAGATATTTTCTTCATATACACCATAAGAACGCTTTTCAACCAAAAGCTCACCGTTTTCCATAATAAGATTATAGTCATACTTCATTCTGTCCCACAGCATATACTGCATGTCATTTTTATAATCATATACAACAACATGCTCATCAATTATCCCACTGCCGAAAGCCACTGTTGAACACAACTCCGGAAAGCCATCCCCCGTTAAATCAGTAAAATATGCATTGATAACAGGCATTCCGTCTGCAAGTACCTTTTCGCTGCCCTTTTCCTCTGCTGTTATTGCTAAACTGGTCCAGTTAAACGTCACATCCGGAAAATCTGCAAGTTCAAGTGTAATACCCTCCTTATCGTCAGGCAGCGAAAAGTTATCCCATTTATATACTTTATTCTTTTCCCAGTCATTATCAACAATATTATTACTGCTATTGCCGCAGGAACACAGTAAAATACTGCACAACAAAATTATATAAGGCTTCCTCATTTTCATTTTTCCCTCCTGAATCCTATGACCTGATGAACTATCGAAAATGCTGAAAGGACTGCTTTCGCAGTCCTTTAAAAATTTTAATTAAGCGCCGCTTTAAGAGCGTCAACCTTGTCTGTCTTTTCCCATACAACGCCTAAATCCTCACGGCCCATGTGTCCGTAAGCAGCAAGCTTTCTGTACTGTGGCTTTCTTAAATCAAGCATCTTGATGATAGCAGCAGGTCTTAAATCAAATACCTTGTCAACTGCTTCTGAAAGCTTGATTTCATCAACCTTACCTGTACCGAATGTATCAACAAGGATTGAAACAGGCTTTGCAACGCCGATTGCGTATGCAAGCTGCACCTCACACTTGTCAGCAAGTCCTGCTGCAACAATATTTTTAGCGATATATCTTGCCGCATATGCTGCTGATCTGTCAACCTTTGTCGGGTCCTTACCGGAGAACGCACCGCCGCCATGACGTGAATAACCGCCGTATGTATCAACGATAATCTTTCTTCCTGTAAGACCGCTGTCACCCTGAGGACCGCCGATTACAAAACGACCTGTTGGATTGATGTAGTACTTTGTATTTTCGTCAACAAGATTTTCAGGAACAACAGGCTTGATAACATATTCCATAACGTCCTTCTTAATCTGGTCAAGTGAAATTTCAGCAGAATGCTGTGAAGAAACAACAATAGCGTCAATTCTTACCGGCTTGTCACCATCATATTCAACTGTAACCTGTGTTTTACCATCAGGACGAAGATAACGGAGTGTGCCATCCTTTCTTACTTCTGTAAGCTTTAAAGCAAGCTTGTGTGAAAGAGAAATCGGCATAGGCATAAGCTCAGGTGTTTCGTTGCATGCGTAACCGAACATAAGACCCTGGTCACCTGCACCTGTTGAGTTATCATCAGCCTTGTCGCCTTCCTTTGACTCAAGCGCTTCATTTACGCCCATTGCAATATCACCTGACTGTTCATCAATCGAAGTGATAACTGCACATGTGTGTCCATCAAAACCATATTTTGCACGGTCGTAACCGATGTCAACAACAACATCCCTTACAATCTTCGGAATGTCAACATCAGCCTTTGTTGTAATTTCACCCATGCAAAGAACCATACCTGTTGTGCAGGCTGTTTCGCATGCTACTCTTGAATTCGGATCCTGTTCGAGCATCGCATCAAGTACTGCGTCTGAAATCTGGTCACAGATTTTATCAGGATGTCCCTCTGTAACAGATTCTGAAGTAAATAATCTTTTCATCTTTTTTCTGCTGTCTTAACCGACAGCCTCCTTTCGTAGATTCAGAAAATATATCCACCTGTTTAAAAGAAAAAGCATTCAGATTATATTATCCGAATGCTGTGATTTTTTAATAAAAATCCTCATCTCTCGGATAAACCGCAGGAATTAGCACCTTTCTTGAAATTTACAATTAGGTTGCCGGGCTTCACAGGACCTGTTCCTCCACCACTCTTGATAAGGCGAATTTTTTTCTTGATAATATTATACATCATACGCTGTTTTTTGTCAATAGTTTTTTTAAAAAATGAAAAACCGACAGTTTTACCTGTCGGTTTCAGTTTGTCGAAAAAGTCGTTTTTGGAATTTCAAACCAAAAGTTTTTTGATCCAACAATTTTTTCAAAAATGCTGGCGGAATCCAAAGGCAGAGCCTTTGGTCGCTCACCGCAGTGAGCGAAAATCCCCTGTCGAAGGCGCATTTACGAGGGGTGAATTGACAAAACAGCCCGGCGGGCTGTTTTTCAAGAGGGGACGCTTTGCAAGAAAAAGCGTCCCCTTACTATCTTTCCTCATTATTTAAATCTGCCGATTTAATCGGCACAATAATCAAAAATGAAGTTTTTCTACAGTCTGAAACCGACAGTTTTACCTGTCGGTTTCATTACTCTTAATTATTCTGCTGATAAATCATCGTCATTGTCTTCTTCGTCAAATCCGAAATAATCAAATTCAAGATTTTCTCCGCAGCATGGACATTCAATAGATCCTTCATCAAGCATACTGTCATCAAGGATTACTTTTTCGTCACAAACAGGGCAGCATACTTCATAAAACTCTGCATCTTCATCAAAATCGAAGTCATCATCATCGTCACAGCAATCACAGTCGCAGTCGCAGTCACAATCATAAACTTCTTCTTCCAGATCTCCAAGATCTGCATCGAGAATATCACAAAGCTCTGTAAGCTCGTCAACCTGTGCCTGAAGATCGTCAACACTTTCCACCATCTGCTGCATAACTTCTGTCATCTGTACAAGAAGCTTGCCTTCCTTTGTAGTAGTATCAATTTCAAGACCGTCAAGCAGTCCCTGTAAATAAGACATTTTTTCGCTGAGATTCATAAAATACGCCCTCCCTTAGTTAATTTTAAAGATTATAAGCTTATATTTAAGCTCTTTCCATGTATTCGCCTGTTCTTGTATCAATACGAATCTTGTCGCCCTGATTAATGAACAGAGGAACTCTTACTTCTGCACCTGTTTCAAGAGTAGCAGGCTTTGTAGCGTTAGTAGCTGTATCACCCTTTACACCCGGTTCAGTTTCAGTAATTTCAAGTTCTACAAATGTAGGTGGTTCTACTGCAAATACATTACCCTTGTATGAACAGATTTTGCAAATCATTTCTTCCTTGACAAACTTGAAGTTGTCACCAAGGATATCTTCACCAATCGGCACCTGTTCGTAAGTTTCTGTATCCATAAAGTAGTAAAGCTGACCGTCATTGTAAGAATACTGCATGTCCTTTCTTTCAATGAAAGCTGTAGGATACTTTTCTGTAGGGTTGAATGAACGTTCAACCACAGCACCTGTAATAACATTCTTAAACTTAGTTCTTACAAAAGCAGCGCCCTTACCAGGCTTTACATGCTGAAATTCGATTACCTGAACAACGTTACCATCAAGTTCAAAAGTAACACCGTTTCTGAAATCACCTGCTGAAATCATATTATACCTCCAAAATTTAGAAAAACTAAAAATACTGTTTTAAAAAAATCAGTATCAGCTACAAACATTATACTACAAAACAAACTTTTTTTCAATACCTTTTTATAAAATTATCATTTTTTTAGGGCATTTTGTTAAATTTCGGCATGATTTTTCAGTAACAACAACGAAATCTTCTATTCTTACTCCGAATTCGTCCGGAAGATATATTCCCGGTTCAATTGTAATTACGTTATTTTCGCAAAGTTTTGCATCAGAACGCTGTGACGCATTGGGGTACTCATGAATTTCCAGACCAACACCATGCCCCAGGGAGTGCCCGAAAGCATCGCCATATCCCCTGCTGCTGATATAATCCCTTGCCACAGCGTCAAGTTCCTTCCCGGTTATTCCGCTTTTCACCCTGTCAAGGGCCGCAAGCTGCGCCTCAAGAACAATATTGTAAACCTCGGTCATTTTGTCTGTAGGCTGTCCGACGCATACTGTTCTTGTCATATCACTGTGATACCCGTCATAAACTGCTCCGAAATCCATAAGAACAAAATCTCCGCTTTTAACTTCCTGATTCTGCGGAACGCCATGCGGCATGGAGGTATTTGCACCCGAAAGCACAATTGTTTCAAAGGACATCGCCTCTGCACCGCATTTCATCATGGTACTGTCAAGCATAAGGGCTGTTTCACGCTCTGTTACACCCGGACGGATAAAATTCAGTATTTCTTCAAAAGCCGCTTCCGCTATCTGCTGCGCCTTCTGAATTTTTTCTATTTCATACTCTGTCTTGACAGTCCTGAGCCTGTAGATTTCATCGCTGAGCTCATCCGTTACAATAAATTCAACATCAGGAAATGATTTTCTGAAAAGATTAAGCCTGTGAATTGACAGTTCCATCGACTCGACTGCTATACTCTTTGCATTATGCTTTTTCAGAAGCTCTCCAATCTGTTCAGTAAGCTTTGTCTGCTCAAGTACCTCACATGCAGTCACAGTCTTTTTCGCCTTTTCTATATAACGAAAATCTATTATCAGATACGCTTTTTCCGGAAACGCAAGGATAATTCCCGCAGAGGATTTCATGCCGGTAAAATAACGCCTGTTAATATCCGATGTTATAAGTACCGCATCTGCATTTTCCGGAAATTTCAGTTTATCAAATCTCGTCATTGTAATTTACCAGTGCATCCATTGCCATAAAATATGAAGCAAGTCCGAAACCTGAAATACTGCCCTTGCAGACAGGTGCAATAACAGAATTTTTTCTGAATTCATCCCTTGCAAAAACATTGCTTATGTGAACCTCAACAACAGGTATTCTTATTGCTGCAATGGCATCTCTTACTGCGTAGCTGTAATGAGTAAACGCCCCCGCATTAAGTACAACCCCGTCACATGAAAGTCGTGCCGAATGAAGCTTATCTATAATAGCTCCTTCATGATTTGACTGGAAAATCTCACACTTTATTTCCATATTTTCAGCCTTGTCCATAATTTTTGAGCAGAGTGTTTCGTATGTATCATCACCATAAATACCGGGTTCACGCTCACCCAGAAGATTTAAATTCGGTCCGTTTATTACAAGAATTTTTTTCATCACATTATCTCCTATTTGAATTTGTTATACTCATTTTTCATGGCAAGGGCATCCTCTGCCTGTGTGCCTGCACTTTCGCATATAAAAGTCGGCGAAAGGTTCTTTCTCGCCACAAGCTCCATAAGCGGTTCAAAGTCAGGGCCATACTCATTATCCGCAAAGGTCAGATGCTTTTTTTCACCGCCGGGATTTGTATACATAATCTTTGAAAAATGACTGTGAAAAATTTTAAGCCTGTCCGCACCAAGCTTGTTTTCTACCTTTTCAAGCATCTGCTCATAGTCGGAACCACTTTTGATTGCTCCGAATGTCCTTGCATTCAGATGTCCGAAATCTATGCAGGGAATAAAGGTATCATCAATCAGACACATTTCAAGCACCTCATCAAGGTCGCCCAGCTGATTTGTCTTGCCCATTGTTTCGGGACAGAAATGGATGCTTTCAAATCCCTGTTCCACCGCCTGTTTTCTTGCCCGTACAAGAGTATCCTTTGCAAGTTCCAGTGCCTCCTCACGGCTCATTTTTGCACATGAACCACTGTGAATCACAATTCTGTCCGCACCTATTCTCATTGCAGCGTCACAGCTTTGCAGAATATAGTTTATACTATTGTCACGCTTTTCGGGTTCAACCGAAGAAAGGGAAATAAAATAGGGTGCATGAAGTGAAAGCTTTATATTGTTTTCCTGTGCATTTTTTCTCAGCGCCTCCGCTGATTTATCACTTACTCTGACACCACGTCCGCACTGATACTCATAGCAGTCAAGTCCCATTTCCTTCAGAAACAATGGTGCGTCAGTTGATGCCTTGTATTTTGCAGAAAAGCTGTCGGAATTTCCGGCAGGTCCAAAAAATGCTGACATATTTTTTACTCCTTAGATATTTTCTGTAAGCTTCGGTAAAAACGGCTTTTCAATAACCCTTTTGAATCTCAGAAACTTCTTATGCTTTCCTTCCTTTTCAATCGGGTAAACGAAAATCCCTTTTATTCTTTTAAGATTTGCGCCCAGCATATCGGTGAAAATCTGGTCACCCACAACCGCAAGATTTTCAAAAGGAATATCCATAAGCTTCTGTGCTCGGTTAAATCCGCATGCAAGGGGTTTTTTTCCTTCGCTTATAAATTCAAGTCCGAGCATATCGGCAAAGGGCTTGACTCTCGGCGGATGATTGTTTGACACAATCACCATTTTAATTCCGTTTGAACGGATATTTTCAATCCAGTCCAAAACCCCATCCGCCGGACGTGGATTATCATGGGTAGTAAGTGTATTGTCCAGATCCATAAGCAGACCTCTGATATTTTGCTTTTTCAAAAATGAGGGTGTAATTTCAACAACCCTTCTGAATGCAAAATCCGCTTTAAACAGCATATGCAGTCAACCTTTCAATTATATATTATACAAGATTTCAATGTCGAATTCAATTGAAAATCAATAAGTAAAAAATAAAAGACGGACATAAACTGCCCGTCTCTTTTTGTCTTTTAGCCTGTACAACAATTTAATTGTTTAAAACAAATTAATATTTGCGTTTACGAGCTGCCTCAGACTTCTTCTTACGCTTTACTGAAGGCTTTTCGTAGTGTTCTCTCTTACGAACTTCAGCAATAACGCCATCCTTAGCACATGATCTCTTAAAACGCTTAAGAGCTG
>SVNU01000171.1 GCA_015066715.1 Ruminococcus sp.
TTTTACGGGGAAACAGTCTGAATTCATCCACAGTTTTAAGTATTATTTTCTTTGTTCAAACTTTCTTTTTATAAGAAAGTTTGTGCATTCTTTTGTTACTTTTCTTGTGCAAGCAAGAAAAGTAAGGAATATAAACAGAAAGCTAAATATAATTTTACCTTTTTGCATTTTAAAGCCAAGCTTTGCAAAGCTTGTTCAGTACTCCAACAGTTCCACAAAAATATCTTCACAGTACATTTCAAACGAAATATCCTGCTCAAAAAGAAACTATTCTGAAAATTTTTTCCATGCTTCGTGTATAACCGAAACATTTCTCAAAAAGCGCTTTTCCAATGTAATCTTTGAATATCGGACATTCATCCCTGTAAAACTCATTCCAGTAGCTTATCATACGGCTGTAACCGCAAATGAATTTTTTCGGGTTCAGCCGCCAGATTTCTTTGTACAGCATGGTATCAGCTTCAGACAGCCTTTCATAAACCGCTTCAAGAATCTGAACCACATATTCATCGCATACCTTTAAAATATAAGGTACAGCCCAGTATGGAACATCAGCTTCAAGAAGCGCTCTTATATGCTTTTCTCTTACAAACCCATTACAGCTTCTTGTAAAAATACAATGATATATAACAGTCTGAATATCAGTAAAATTTTCCTCAGCCTTTTCCACACAGTCTGTCAGATAAATACGGTATGGAATGCTTACAGAATCTTTATCCGAAATTTTCCATGTTGATTTTTCATCACTTTCAGCCTCAGTGACCCTCCGATATGTATTAAAAGGAATATTACTGCATACATACTTAACATCCGACTCCAAAAATTTTGGAAACCCTTTGGCAAACATTGTATTCTCACTCCATTTAAATGAATAAATACCAAAACCGCTTTGATGAAAGACGTCAAAGCGGTTTAAATTTTATTCAACTGAATTTATAAACATATCATAAATTTTTCTGATTGCCTCATCAAAGTCAGCTTCCCCGATACCAATGATTACATTAAGCTCACTTGAACCCTGGTCAATCATTTTTACATTTATTCTTGCATGAGCCATTGAAGCAAATATTCTTGCCGCAGTACCTCTTGTACGTCTCATTCCACGACCTACAACCGCAAGCATTGCAATACCGCTTTCAAGCTCAATCTGGTCTGGTGCAACAGCCTTTCTTATCTGCGCAATAACTTCATCTTCCCTGCCTTCAATCTGGCTGTATGGGAAAATAAGCGAAAGTGTATCAATACCTGAAGGCATGTGCTCAATGGAAATACCGTTGTTTTCAAGTACTGTTAAAACCTTGCGGCAGAAACCAAGCTCACTGTTCATCATAGCTTTTTCAATATTGATAGCTGCAAAACCCTTCTTGCCGGCAATACCTGTAATTGTGTATTTGCTGTGCTCATCATCAGGAACTTCCGAAACAATCATCGTACCTGCATCTTCAGGAATATTTGTGTTTCTGATGTTAATAGGAATACCTGCTGCTCTTACCGGGAAAATCGCATCCTCATGAAGAACAGAAGCGCCCATGTATGCAAGCTCACGAAGCTCCTTATAAGTAATAACGCTTATTGCCTTAGGTTTTTCCACTATTCTTGGATCTGCTACCAGAAATCCCGAAACGTCTGTCCAGTTTTCGTAAACATCCGCCTTTACAGCACTTGCAATAATCGAACCTGTTACATCCGAACCGCCCCTTGAAAATGTTCTTACAACGCCGTTTACATCTGCGCCGTAAAATCCCGGAATAACCGCTCTTTCAACGCCCTTAAGTCTTGCACGAAGCTTAGGCTGTGTTTTTTCATTGTTAAATGAGCCGTCCTCATTAAATACAATAACCTCTGCCGCATCAATAAATTCATAATCGAGAAGCTTTGCTATAATAATACCGTTTAAATACTCGCCACGGCTTGCTGCGTATTCACTGCCTGCCTTGGCTGTAATATTCTTCTTTATAGTTTCAAATTCACTGTCAAGTGAAAGCTCAATACCCAAATCATTGATAATACCATTGTATCTTTCCGCAATTGCACTGAATGCATTTTCGATATTTTTATTTTCCATTGCAAGGTTGTTACAGTTATAAAGCATATCTGTAACCTTTATATCAGCTGAAAAACGCTTGCCCGGTGCAGATGGAACAACAAATCTGCGTCTTTCATCACTTTTAATAATTTCAGCTGCCTTTGTAATCTGTTTTGCATCTGCAAGACTGCTTCCGCCAAATTTTACAACCTTTAAATTCATATTTCATTTCTCCTAACTTTCAAGATGTCGCTGCCAAACAGCTTACTTAAATAGTATAGAAGATTTCGGAAAAAAAATCAAGTGTTAAAAAAAACAAAATATACATGTTTTTTTACTGTCTTTTTAGCAAATACGCTTGTACGTCACAGGCGGACAGTGTAAAATTCAGGATATTTTCAGTGCCGTATATATATCAACACCCTCATTTAACTTTCTGCACAGAAAATTTCTGCACTTACGGTAATTTGAAAATGTCCTTTCCGCTTTTTCTTCACATCCATACACCTTCCAGAAACCGCAAAGCTTAAAATTTTCTCCTTTGTTTTCGATAAATCCCCTGACATCCTCAAGAGGATAATCAAGAAAAACGCCTATTTCATGGGGAAAATCATCAGTTTTCTTTATACGTCTTGCAAGAAATTCAAGATTTTCTTCCGTTGACGCATTCTCAGGGTAGCCGCATTGTTTAAGCAAATCCGCTGCTTCCTTTTCGCAAAGACGCTTTTCAAGCATTTTTTCATTATATACAAGCATAAGCGAACGGCTTTTGCACTCACATAGTATTCTTGTTTTAAGTCCCTTTACAAAGGCTTTCTCGTTGAATTTCATTATATGAAAACCAATTTCAAACCGGCTTGATGCCAGTGATATCAGACTTGCACATTTTATTCCCAGCAACGTCGGTGCTGAATGATATGCAAGCTTACGGCTGAATTCCTCACATTCTGAAGCTGACATAGTTTTCTCCTTTCAAAGCATCGCATTAGCAAACGCTAACTAACAAGCTGAATTATACGCAGTACTGCTCAAGAACTGTTTTCAACGCATTAACACTTGCGTTATGAATTCTTGCTACAGGAATACCACGCTTCTGTGAGCGCTGATTTACGGTTTTTGCCATTTTATGCGAACATGTATTTGTAAAGACAACCATTAAATCAGGCGTTCCCAGCTTATTATCAAAATCCGACTGTATCTGTGTAAACACCTTTGCTTTGCAATTGTATGATTTGCATATATCCTTATATCTTGTAGCCATACGGTCATTTCCGCCAACAACAACAATACTCATAATTCATTCCTCTCTTTCACTCGGTTAGCATTCGCTAACCTAAATACCATTATACACAACACCAATCCGTTTGTCAAGCAGAAATTTCAAAAATTGCAATTTTTTTGTATATATGATATAATTATAAAAAAATCAGAACCTGTCTTCACAAGAAATATATTTGGATTTTTGAATATAATTTAGTCAATAACAAGGCGAAAAATCGCAGGCGTACTTGACGCACCCCAAGGGCACTTCCTTCGGGCG
>SVNU01000024.1 GCA_015066715.1 Ruminococcus sp.
ACAAATTCATGCATAGAATTTTTTCTTTTTTGCTGACTTTTTTCTTTTCAAGAAAAGAAAAAAGTGTATGCATTCTTTTGTTACTTTTCTTGTGCAAGCAAGAAAAGTAAGGAATATAAACAGAAAGCTAAATTTTCCTGACAAAAAAGCCTTAGAAATTCTTATTTCTAAGGCTTTAATTCTCTGTTAGTCAGCATTTTCTGACGTTTTTTCAAAATAACAACAAACACTGTAAGTTCAACCAAAAAGGTTATTGCCCACGAAACCGGATAAGAAAGATAAAGGCTTACTATCGAATGATATCGGGGCATCTGAAAAACAGTGTATATCCACCCTATTCTCATACCGCACACTCCAAGTATGGTTATAATCATCGGTGCAAAGGATGAACCGATTCCACGCATCATACCTGTCATTACGTCCATTATTCCGCATAAAAAATAAGTAAGGCAAATAAACTCAAGTCTTGTAACGCCATATCCTATCGCAGCAGCAGAATCGGTAATATAAACCGAAAGAAGGGATTCGCTGAATACAACCGCTGCTGTGCCAAGAATAAGCCCGACTGTAAAAACGCTGCACAGCGAAATAACAAGAATTCTTTTAATTCTGTCAATTCTTCCTGCACCATAATTCTGCCCTGTAAAATTAACTGCTGTCTGATGGAATGAATTCATTGTTATATACACAAATCCTTCAATATTCTGTGCAGCAGCATTACCTGACATTACAACTGAGCCAAAAGAATTTACCGAGGACTGAATAAGAACATTTGATATTGAAAAAAGCGAACCCTGTATTCCTGCAGGAAGTCCGATTCTGATAATTCTTTTAAGCTGCTGTTTATGAAATCTCAGCTTTTTCAGCGAAAGTCTGCAGGCATCATTTCGTCTCATGAGAGCAATAACAACAAGCACAGCTGAAACTGCCTGCGAAATTGCAGTTGCAAGGGCAACCCCCTCAACATTCATAGAAAAAACAGTGACAAAAAATACATTTAAAAATACATTTATAACACCTGATATTACAAGAAATATCAGCGGTGAAATTGTATCTCCTGCCGCACGAAGTATTGCTGAGCCGAAATTATAAATCAGACTTGCGGTTATTCCGCAAAAATATATCTGCATATATGTGGCAGACAATTTTAAAATATTATCAGGAGTTCCCATAAGACTTAGAAAAAACTCCGAACCAAATATCCCAACAAAGGTAAGAAATATGCCGCTTACTACCGCTGCCGGAACTGCAGTATGCACTGTTTTACTGACGTCATCGTCTCTGCCGGCACCGATACCCTGTGCAACTGATACGCTTATACCAACCGAAAGACCGATAAAAAGATTTATTATAAGATTAATTATTGCACCTGTCGCTCCGACCGCTGCAACAGAATCACTTCCACGAAAACGACCGACAATTATCAGGTCTGCCGCATTGAACAGAAGCTGCAGAACTCCCGTAAAAATAATCGGCAGAGTATATATAACAATCTTTTTGAAAATCGGTCCATGACACATGTCAATGCTTTTTTTCATAAAACACCGTCCGATCACTCATTCTCAAAAAGCGGTGTTGAAAAGTATCTTTCAGCTGTATCCGGCAATACGGTAACAACAGTTTTGCCCTTTCCGAGTTTTTTTGCAAGCTTTTTTGCAGCAGCAACATTTGTACCGCTTGATATACCGCACATGATACCTTCAAGGCGTGCAAGGTCCTTGGCTGTTTTAATTGCTTCCTCGTCAGTTACGATATAAACCTCATCGTAAATGTCAAGATTTAAATTGCCCGGAATAAGTCCGTCACCAATACCCATCTGAAGGTGTGCGCCTATTGTTCCACCGGCTAAAATAGCTGCGTTTTCAGGTTCAACCGCCCATATCTCAATGTCAGGATTCTGTGCCTTTAAAACCTCACCTATTCCGCTGATTGTACCGCCTGTACCAAAGCCTGAGCAAAAACCATGAATTTCCTTTCCTGCCTGCTCAAGAATCTCAACCCCTGTATGGTGCTTATGAACACGGGGATTTGCTTTATTCTCAAACTGCTGCGGTATGTACACATTCGGATTTTCATTTTTAAGCTTTTCGGCAAGTCTTAAACACTCATCAATACAATCGCCGATGTTGCCGTCATCATGAACAAGCACAACTTCTGCACCGTAATGACGGACAAGTCTCATTCTTTCATGACTTACAGAGTCAGGCATGATTATAAGTGTTTTATAACCCTTTACTGCACCGATAAGCGCAAGACCGATTCCCTGATTACCGCTTGTAGGTTCAACAATAATTGTATCCTTGTTTATTATCCCTTCACGTTCAGCGGCAGCAATCATATTATATGCTGTTCTTGTTTTTATCGAACCGCCCACATTAAGTCCTTCAAACTTAACTAAAATTTCCGCACTGTCCTCATCTGTCATTCTGTTAAGACGTATAAGCGGAGTATGCCCGATAACCTCAAGAATATTATTACTTATCATGTTTCTTCCCCTTTCAGTGTTAAAGTGTAAGTATGCATTTTTTTCTTTTTGTTCCATTTTTTATTGTAACATATTTTCAGCCGTTTAGTCAATAGTACATCAGTAAAATTAATAAATAAAATATGCACCATTAAAAGAAAAATCCTTTATGGTGCATATATAAATCATAAAAGCATAATACCGTTGTCCTCACACTGCTTAATCATATCGTCAGGCCATACAGAAACCTGTACTTCACCAATATGTGCTTTTTCAAGCAGAAGCATGCAGAGTCTTGACTGACCAATTCCGCCGCCGATTGTGTAAGGAAGTCTGCCTTCAATTATCCCCTTATGGTAATCGTATTTAAGACGGTCTTCAGCGTCAGCTTCCTTCAGCTGCTTTCTGAGAGTATTCTCATCAACACGGATTCCCATTGATGAGATTTCAAGACCCTCCTTTAAAATATCATTCCAGAAGAAAAGGTCGCCGTTTAATTCCCAGTCATCGTAATCCGGTGCTCTGCCGCCATGGGTTTCTCCGCTTCTGAGCTTTCCGCCGATTTTCATAATAAATACTGTCTTATACTTTTCCGTAATAAGGTTTTCTCTTTCCTTAGGAGATTTATCAGGATACATATCCTCAAGCTCCTGAGATGTTATAAAGTAAACCTCATCACATACAGGAAGCTGAAGCTGCGGATAACGCAGGCTTACCTTACGTTTTGTGTAGGAAACAGCCTTTACAATATCCTTAACAGCATTCTTTAAAAACTCTGTATTACGGTTTTCCTTGGTAATAACCCTTTCCCAGTCCCACTGGTCAACAAAGAAGGAATGAATATTATCAACATCATCGTCACGGCGTATAGCATTCATGTCAGTATAAATACCTTCACCGGCATTGTAGCCATATCTGTAAAGAGCCATTCTTTTCCACTTGGCAAGTGACTGAACAACCTCAGCATCATTTTCAATTTCCTTAAAGGAAAACTCAACCTTTCTCTCAACTCCGTTGAGGTCATCATTGATACCGCTTCCCTTTTTGACTATAAGAGGTGCTGTTACTCTGTCAAGAGTAAGGGCAAATGACAGATTCTGCTGAAACAAATCCTTGATATATTTTATAGCATGCTGTGTTTCCCTTAAAGTCAGCGATGATTTATAGCCCTGTGGAATACAAAGTGATTTTGACATAGAATTCATCCTTTCATATTTTCTGATTAAAGCCGGATTAAATTATCTGATACTGCCGACAGACCTTGGATAAAGAATTACATCTCTGATATTTGCAACGCCTGTCACATACATAATAAGACGTTCAAATCCAAGACCAAAGCCGCCGTGAGGAACAGAACCGTACTTACGAAGCTCAAGATAATCTGTGTATAAATCAAGGTTCATATCTCTTTCCTTCATTGCTGCAACAAGTCTGTCATAATCTGCTTCACGTTCACTTCCGCCGATAATTTCACCAACACCCGGCACAAGAAGGTCAACTGCGGCTACTGTCTTGCCGTCATCATTCTGCTTCATGTAGAATGACTTGATTTCCTTTGGATAGTTTGTTACGAAAACAGCCTTCTTAAACACAGTTTCCGAGATATATCTTTCATGCTCTGTCTGTAAATCGCAGCCCCATTCAACAGGATACTGGAACTTCTGTCCCGATTCCTTTAAAAGTCTGATAGCCTCTGTATAATCACAAACGCCAAAGTCATTATTGATAAGGTCTGTGAGTCTGTCAATAATACCCGGTTCAATTCTTTCGTTAAAGAACGCCATTTCATCAGGGCATTTTTCGAGAACCGTTCTGATAACTGTCTTTACCATATCCTCTGCAATTTCAATAATATCAGGAAGCTCTGCAAATGCAACCTCCGGTTCAATATGCCAGAATTCAGAAAGATGCTTCGGAGTGTTGCTGTTTTCAGCTCTGAAGCTTGGTCCGAATGTATAAATCTTACCCATAGCCATAGCTGCAACTTCACCCTCAAGCTGTCCTGAAACGCTAAGGCCTGCCTTTTTGCCAAAGAAGTCATTTGCGTAGTAATCCTCGGCATTGTCGTATTCCTTTGTAAAACCGTTTGTTGTTACCTGGAACATTTCACCTGCGCCCTCACAGTCGCTGCCTGTTATGAGCGGTGTGTTGATATATACATAATCCTTGCTCTGGAAATAGCTGTGAATAGCCTGTGCAAGTACTGAACGAACACGAAGCACCGCATTGAAAAGATTTGTTCTTCCACGAAGATGCGGCATTGTACGTAAAAATTCAACTGTATGACGCTTTTTCTGAAGCGGATAATCAGCAGGACATGTACCCAGAACTTCAATTTCCTGTGCATTGATTTCAAGGGCACCCTGTCTGCCCTCAACAGCTGTACCTGTAACCTTTACAGATGTACCGAGATGCATAGCCTCCGGATTTTCAACCCCCTGTGACTTGTCAATAACAATCTGAAGATGCTTGAAGGTTGTACCGTCATTGATTTCCATAAACGCCATATTTTTGGAATCTCTTGATGTTCTTACCCAGCCGCAGACTGTAACAGTCTGATTTAAATAATCCTTCTTTGTAGCTTCATTTTTTAAAAATGAAATATCAGTATGCTTCATAACTTTTCTTCCCTTTCTTAAAATAAAAACTCCCGTCCTAAATCAGATTAGGACGGGAGATAAATTACCCGTGGTACCACCTAAATTACCGCCTTTTGTCAGGCAGTCACTCAACGGCTCTTGAACAAGCCTTTCCGTTTAACGCACAGACTACGTCGCCCCTAATAAGCAAAGCCTTTCAGTTTGATGCTCGAAAGTGTTATTCGCAAGGACTCTGTTATATGGTTTCCACTATCCCACACTCACTGTAAACGATTTTCCCTGTTACTTCTCTTTGTCACAGCATTTATATCATTACTATTTTACCACGTTATTTTAATATTGTCAAGTGCTTTTTATTGTCAATTTGCAATCAAATTTATATTTACCAGCGTGACGTGCCAGTGTTTCATCAAATCTTCGATTTGAATTGAAACACAAATACCATTTGGGTACTGGACCCATATTGCGGTTTATTTCACTTATAAATAAAAATAAACTCCGCATATTTTATTAAGAATATATATTTATATTTATCTTTCTAAAATTATGTACTTTTTGCTTGTACAAAAAGTACCAAAAATACATTTCTTTTTCTCATTGAGAAAAAGAAACAAAAAGAAATTCAAGCTTCTTAATTTAAAATGGAATCAGACTGTTTCCCATTAAAAGAACTATCATACCCGATAAAAAGCAAACTGTTGAAGATAGTCTGCATAAAACGCAATTCTCCCCGCAAATTAAGCTATAGCTTGAGGAAGCTTGAAGTTTCGAACTTACAAATTCTATTTTAATTGCAACCATCTATAAATGGACTTTTAATTTTGTAATTATGAAGTTGACAAGTACAAGGAAACATTATTATTTAATTTGCTGTGTGACGGATGGAATTTTTCTTTTCGGTTCCTTTTCTTAAAAGAAAAGGAACTGCATTTCTTTGTAACTTTCTTTGTGCAAGCAAAGAAAGTTAATAACATGATTGGAAAGAAAAATATAAATTTATCATTTATAAAAGAATAAAAGGGCGGTCAATGACCGCCCAGAGGTTTATTTTGCACATTCGGCTATTACAGCTGCACACTTTTCAATTCCCAAAACACTGCTGTCAAGAACCAGATCATAATCGGCATAGTTTTTCCAGTCAGTACCGAAATTTTCCTTGTAAAAGCTTGCTCTGCGCTTGTCGTATTTCTTCAGGGTTTCCTTGATTTCACTTCTGCATACCTTGTAAACCTTCATTCCCCTGTGTTCACGGAAATCATTTGATGCATGAATGAAAACCTTCAGCACGTCATCTCTGTCAGCAAGTACCTTTGCGGCACTTCGTCCGACAAATACAGCCGGACCGTTTCCGGAAAGCTTTCTTATCGTTTCCATCTCCTCGATAATGACCGATTCAAATGCATTTATTTCCCTGTTGTTTCCCGACATAAAGGAAGTCATACGACTGAGCGAATAAAGAAGACTTCCTGTTGCGTTTTCTTCAAGCTCTAAAATTCTTTCAACGGAAATGTCGGTTCTTTGCGAAGTAATCTCCGGAATTTCCTTGCCATAGCACGGAATATCCAGTATATCAGCAATTCTTTTACCTATTTCAGTTCCTCCGCTTGCATATTCTCTTTCGATTACAATATAATTAAATTTCATGTAAATCCCCCTTAGTTTTATGATGCGTTTTCAAACTGACTATTATATAATTCGGCATAAAAGCCATTCTTTTCAAGGAGATTTTCATGATTTCCGCTTTCAATAATATCTCCGTCTTTCATAACAAGTATTAAATCAGCGTTTTTTATTGTAGAAAGTCTGTGAGCAATAACAAATGATGTTCTGCCGACTGTCAGATTATCCATCGCTTTTTGTATCTGAATTTCTGTTCTTGTATCAACAGAGCTTGTGGCTTCGTCAAGAATTAAAAGCGGCTTATTGTCAATCATCGCTCTTGCAATGGTAATCAGCTGTTTCTGCCCTGCTGAAAGGTTAGCCTTATCGTTTAAAACTGTATCATATCCATTCGGAAGTGTTCTTATAAAGCGGTCAATTCCAACAGCCTTGCATGCCTTTCTGATTTCCTCATCTGAAACACCCTGCTTGCTGTAAACTATATTTTCACGTATTGTTCCTTCAAACAGCCATGTATCCTGAAGCACCATGCAGAAAAGGTCGTGAACATTTTCTCTTGTAAGTTCACTTGTCGGAACTCCGTCAATAAAAATTTCACCGCTGTTAAGCTCATAAAATCTCATGAGAAGATTTACCATAGTTGTCTTACCGGCACCTGTCGGCCCGACAATGGCAATTTTTTGTCCTGCCTTTGCCTTTGCCGAGAAGTTATTGATAATAATTTTTTCCGGAACATAGCCGAATCTTACATTTTTAAACTCAATATCCCCTCTGGCAGTTTCAAGCTTTTTAGTCTTACCGCTTTCGTCGGACATTTCTTCTTCCTCAATGAATTCAAATACACGTTCCGATGCAGCAGCAGTTGTCTGAAGACTTGTTGCCGCCTGTGCAATCTGAGAAAGAGGATTTGTAAAAAGTCTTATATAAATCATGAACGCAACAATAACACCAAAGTCAATCTTGCCGTCCATAACAAGAACCGCACCGATTACACATACAGCAACATAACCAAGGTTACCTATAAAGTTCATGACGGGCATCATAATTCCCGATAAGAACTGTGATTTCCATGCACTTTCATAAAGACGGTTATTAACCTTTTCAAATTCCTCAGTTACATTATTTGTATTATTATAGACCTTAACAACATTATGACCTGTATAAACTTCCTCAATCTGACCGTTAATACAGCCAAGGTCGTTCTGCTGTCTGATAAAGTGCTTCTGTGAAACACCCATGACGATACCCATAATCACAAAGCCTATTACAGTAGCACCCACTGCCGCAAGCGCCATAATCCAGTTTGTGTATATCATCATTATAAGTGAACCGACAAACATGGTAACGGATGTAACAAGCGTACTGATACTCATATTAAGGGTCTGACCTATCATATCAATATCATTGGTAACACGGCTTAAAACATCACCAAAGCTTGTTTTGTTAAAGTAATTAAGCGGAACCTTATTAATCTTTTCCGAAATTGAGGTACGAAGTCTTTTGCTTATACGCTGTGTTACAGTTGTCATAATGAAATTCTGTACATACGAAAATACAGCACTTAATCCATAAAGAATAACAAGGGTATATGCAATATCCTCAACAGCATCCATATCAATTCCGGACATAAAGCCTTCAGTTACAAGATTTGTAAGATCCTGAAGCTTATTCGGACCTATAAGAGAAAAAATCGTACCCGCAGTTGCAAGGACAAGCGCAACAACTGTTGCAGGAATACATGCCTTTGAAAATGACACAAGACTTCCGAAAGCCTTTTTCATATTTTTCGGCTTTTCCCCCGGACCCATTTTAGAACCCGGACCGCCAGGCCGTTTCTTTGCTGCTTTAATTTCATCACTCATTTTCAAGTTCCTCCTTTGAAAGCTGTGATAACGCAATCTGCTGATATACCTCGCAGTTTTTCATAAGCTCACTGTGAGTTCCCATACCTGCAATTTCACCCTCGTCAAGAACAATAATTTTATCTGCATCCCTGATAGTACCGATACGCTGGGCAACAATAAGCATTGTTTTGTCAGCAGCTGCTTTTTTAAGCTCGGTTCTTAACACACGGTCAGTCTTGTAATCAAGTGCCGAGAAGGAATCATCAAATATATATATTTCCGGATTACGGCAAATGGCACGGGCAATGGAAAGACGCTGCTTCTGTCCGCCTGAAAGGTTTGTACCGCCCTGAGCAATCTGTGCATCATAGGTGTTTTTAAGATTTTCCACAAATTCGCCTGCCTGAGCTATTTCAACAGCTCTCTTTACATTTTCGGCAGTATACTCACCATCACCATTTTCACCGTAGGCTACATTTGATGAAACTGTACCGCTGAACATAACAGTTTTCTGCGAAACATATCCAAGCTTGTTGTAAAGCTCCTCAAGCCTGTAATTCTTAACATTTTCACCGTCAACAAGAACCTCGCCCTCGGTAGCGTCATAAAATCTCGGAACAAGATTTACAAGTGTACTCTTGCCGCTTCCCGTTGAACCGATAAATGCAACTGTTTCACCTTTTTTGGCAGTAAAGGAAATATTTCTTAAAACATAGTCGGCAGCATCAGGATACTTGAAACTTACATTCCTAAACTCAATTTCTCCCTTCACCGCTGTATCTGTAACCAGCTTGCTTCCATCATTTATTTTAGGAACTGTGTTTAAAACCTCGTTTATTCTCTGTGCCGAAACGGATGCACGAGGAGCTAATATAAATATCATAACCATCATTACAAAAGCCATTACAACCTGAATAGCATATGATGAAAATACAACCATGTTTGAAAAAAGCTCTGCTTTTTCCTGCATATCAGCGGAATTATTTATTAAAACCGCACCAATCCAGTAAATTGCAAGTGGAAGTCCGCTCATAATCGTACTCATACCTGGCATCATTATACCCATAACTCTGCCGGTAAAAAGATGTGTATGTGTAAGCTCCTCATTTGCCTTTTCAAACTTTTCCTGCTGATAATCCTCTGCATTATAGGCTCTCACAACACGTATACCGGTAAGGTTTTCACGTACAACCCTGTTGAGATTATCATTTAAAATCTGAAGCTTTTTGAATTTCGGAAATGCAAAAAAAAGTGCCACAAATATAAGAATAAACAAAACAAGGAGCGCACCGCCGGTTGCAGCAGTCCACTGCCAGTTCTTGTCAAGAATCTTGCATATTGCCCATACTGCAAGAATAGGGCCTTTAATCATAACCTGAAGTCCCATTGCAATGAGCATCTGAAGCTGCATAACGTCGTTTGTGGAACGTGTAATAAGGCTTGGCGTTGAAAACATATTGATTTCCTCCATTGAAAAGGACGAAACCTTGTTAAAAATAAGCGAACGAAGCCTTCTTGAATAACCGGCCGCAATCTTTGAAGCAAAATAACCCGTAATAACCGACAGCAGTACACTTCCAAGTGCACATAAAAGCATTTTACCGCCTGCTGTCCATATTTCGGACATTTCGCTTCCCGGCGTCTGGACAAGCATGGTGATTTCTGACATATAGTCAGGAAGCTTTAAGTCAAGCCATACCTGACCGACAATAAAAAGAATGCTGACAAAAGCCATAGACCATTCTTTTTTTCTGAGATACTTAAAAATTACCGACATTTTACCTCTCCTTTAATCAAAATTTTTCCTTATTATTTTCAGTATTTCTGAAAATTCCTTTATCTGTTTCTCAGTAAGGCCGTCTGTAAGCTTATGGTAAATTTCGCAGACATCGTCCTTTATGAATTCGCTGAGCTCATGAGCCTTGGGTGTGAGAACAAGCTTTTTTAACCTTGCGTCATATTCAACACTTTCACGCTTTATCAGTTCCTTTTTTTCCATAAGCTTTATCGCCTTTGAAACTGTTGATGGTCTGACAAGAAAAGCTTCCTCAATATCCTTCTGAAAAACATCATGCCCCTGATTTTTAAATAAATATGCAAGAATCCACTGATTGCTCCCTGTATATTTATCAACATAATTTATTCCGCTGCTGTTGTCATAATAACGGCGAAGCGTATTCCCCAGTGCCATAAATTCAAAGCACAGTTCTTCCCTTCCGGTATCCAAACAGCAAAACACCTCCCCGGATGTTGAATTTAGTTGAAAAGCTAACAATATGATTAATAAAAATATCGCCAATACGATATTTATTTCCTTATTATAACAGTTTACATAAAACTTGTCAATAGTTAACAATTATACTGCGAGTATTTCGTACACATCTAACATCAACACACAAAACAAAGCGCTTCATTTGTTTATTATAACTAATAGATTTTATTCATCTTCCTTGTGGCAGCTTCCTCTCATCATACAGCCTTTGCAACCGCCGCAGCATGATGATTTCGGATTTCTTTTGTCACGTATTATTTTAACAACTGCCGCAGTAATTGCAGCAGCAATTACCAAAACAACAATTATTGTAGCAAGATTTTCTTTGATTAACAAGAACATATTTCTCTCCTTTTTTATTATTTTATTTAGCACAAAAAAACATTATTTATAATAATTTGATGATAGATTAAAACAAAAAAATAAACTATAATTAGCATATAAACAAGATATTAAAACCGAGGTGATTTTATGCTAAAAAAACATGGCTTTTATAAGGGATTGAATTTAGGCGGATGGCTTTCCCAGTGTGACTACTCCCAAAAGCATCTTAACAGCTTTATAACCGAAAAAGACTTTGAAACTATTGCTTCATGGGGTGCTGACCATGTAAGAATCCCGATTGACTACAACATTCTTCAGAACAATGACGGAAGCTTCAATGAAATCGGATTTGAAAGACTTGACTATGCCCTTGACATGTGTGAAAAATACAATCTTAATACCGTGATTGACCTGCATAAAACCGCCGGTTACTCATTTGATGAAGGTGAAAGCGAAAACGGTTTCTTCTATGACGAAAAGCTTCAGGAAAAATTCTATCTTTTGTGGGACAGAATTTCCGAAAAATACGGCAGTCTTTACAAAAGAACTGCGTTTGAGCTTTTAAATGAAGTTACCGATAAAAAGTATTCAGACATATGGAATGATATTGCCCGAAAATGTATAACACGCATCAGAAAAAATGCACCTCAGACCCTTATTCTTTATGGAGGATGCGAAAATAACAGCGCCGAAGCGGTATCACTCCTCACATCGCCTTGGGATGAGAATGTCATATATAATTTTCACTGCTATGAACCTCTTACTTTCACTCATCAGGGTGCAACATGGACAGAAAGAATCAATCCGGAAAACCGTATTTCATACAGCGAATGCGGCTGTAATACTGATTTTTTTGAAAAGGAATTTGCTCCCGCCCTTGAAGCGGCTAAAAATAACAATACAATTATATACTGCGGAGAATATGGTGTTATCGACCGTGTACCGATTGATGATATTTTATCATGGTATCGTGACATACATACTGTTTTTGAAAAATACGGCATTGGTAGATGCACATGGAATTATAAAGAAAAGGATTTCGGAATTTCCGATAAAAGATTGGACAGTATCAGAAACGAATTATTAAAATACCTCTGACAATAAGCCTGAAGCAAGAACAATCTATGTTCTGACTTCAGGCTTATTTCTGTTATATTGAATTTTAAAAATTAATCCTGTTCATCCTCATCAATACTGTTATCATTATTAATATAAATTTCCTCGAGAATTTCCTTAGGTGAAATGAAGAAATTACCATTTTTGTATTCCTTAGGTGTCAGGCCGGCATACTTTCTGAATACCTTTGTAAAGTAGCTTTGTGAGCTGAAATTGAGATGCGCACTTATTTCCGCAATACTCTTTGATGAATATTTAAGCATGATAATTGCTGCTTCAATCTTTCTCTTGATAATGTACTCACTTACATTTTCACCTGTTTCAGCCTTGAAAAGTCTTGAAAGATAAGGCACACTGATTCCGAGATATTCAGCAATTTCGTTGATTCCGACTTTATCATTAACATGACCCTTTATGTAGTCAATGGCTTTTACAATCTGAAGCGAGTAAACACCTCTCAAACGGATTTCATACATTGCATTGCAGTAAGTTTCAATCATCTGTGCATGAATTTTATGAACCTCATCCACTGATTCGGCAACGTCAGCTTTGTTGATAAAGCTGTCACTGAGACCATAAGCGTCCTCAGAAGGCATACCGCCTTCAATGCAAAATCTTGTTATCATTGCTACTGAAACAACAAGATGATATTTAATATTTCTTAAAGAGTCCTTACTTAATATCCCATAACCCTCACTGCAAAGCGGTGTCGAAAGCATCTTTGCCATTTCATAATTTCCTGTTCTTACACTTTCATAAAAAGCAACTTCCTTATCATAAGAAGAATGCGGAGTTCTGTTCATAATATTTAACCTCCAATAAAAAATATCTTTTTTCAAGGCGTCTCTTTTATCTGAAGCGACGCCTTTATCATTTGTTTTTTCGTCACACATTTAATATGTATTTGCACATTACCTTATTCATTTCCACAAGGTCAATAGGCTTTGAAAGATGTGCATTCATACCTGCATCAAGGGAATCATTTACATCCTCATCAAGAGCATTTGCTGTTAAAGCAACAATCGGAATATTTGCAAGTTCACTGTTTTCAAGCGTTCTTATACGCCGTGTTGCTTCATAGCCATCCATAACCGGCATCTGAATATCCATAAACACAAGGTCATAGTATCCCGCATAGGATTTGGAAACCATGTCAACAGCAACACTTCCGTCAACAGCTTCCTCAACAATAATTCCCTGTTCCTCAAGGATTTCCCTGGCAATTTCACGGTTGATTTCAATATCCTCAACAAGAAGGATACGCCTTCCGTTGAAATCACATTCTTCTTCAATATTTTCCGGCTGCGGTTTTGCTTCGCTTACACGGAAATCAAACTGAAGCTTTACTCTTGTTCCGACACCCTTCTGGCTATCTATCTGTATATCGCCGTCCATAAGGTCAACGAGCTTTTTGGTAATCGCCATACCAACGCCGGTACCCTGTATACCGCTTACTGTCGAAGAATTTTCACGGGTAAACATTTCATAAATACGTCCAAGGAACTCCGGACTCATGCCGATACCGTTATCCTGAATAACAAAATTATATCTTGCAAAATCCTTTTTATCAAGCTTTTTCTGTGATATTGTTATTTTAACCTTACCACCCGGCTTTGAATACTTGATTGCATTATCCACAACATTAAACAGAATTTTGTTAAGAAGCATGCTGTCAACATGTATTTCATAATCATCCATGTTGCCTATATGGAATGTTACATCTACTCCATTCATCTCACCGTTTTTGATAATAACATCCTTTGCCCTGCTGATATTTTCCTTGATATTAACAAGTTCTTCATTAACTATAATTGTTCCTGATTCAACTCGTGACATATCAAGTGCATCATCAAGAATTAAAAGAAGCTGTCTGGATGAATGCTGGATTTTCTTTATGCATTCGGTAATTTTCTCATCATTTCCGACATTTTTTTCTGCCATATTGGTATAACCGATAATCGCATTCATAGGAGTACGGACATCATGTGTCATATTGAAAAGGAAGGTTGACTTGGCAATATTTGCGCTTTCAGCCTTTATTCTCTGCTTTTCAAGCTCACTCTCATGTTCGGAATTATCATACACAATACAGGTTGCAGTAACTTCCCCTGCCTTATTTTTCGAAAGGAAGTGTATGTATCGCTGAAATACCTTTTCACCTTCTGCCGGAACAGTAATCCAGCATGAAAATTCAGGCTTGAAATCTCCTTCTTCATAGCATCTGATAAGCTTTTCCGGATTCATGAATTCTCTGAACTTATTTGCATCCATTATAACATAATGGGACGCAATATAATCCATCAATGAAGAAAATGAAGTATCCTTTACAAAAGGAATATAATCAATAATATCAACAGGCTCTCCGTCAATCATTTTCATATATGGAGTTGTCATAATATCTTTTGTAAGATTACACTGATAGTAACCCACAGCCTGCGAATAGAGTGCACACTGATAAATAGCAAGCTCTTTGTATTTTTTCACATTTCTTCTGCGCAGACTTATAAGATACGCAAGAATCAGAACAAGCAGTAAAAATACAGTAGTAATGGCATTAACAACCCACTTATATTCATCTATAAATTTTTCAATACTGTATTCTGTATCAACATAGCTTGTGCCTTTTGAAATATGGTTTATATAATCAAAATCAAGACTGGAAATTCCACGTCTCATAAGTGAATATAAAGCTGTCTGATTTTTTCCAACAACAAGAGCGCATCCCATCGAGTCGCTGTCCTTGAAAATCAGCTGGTTATAATCAGATATTTTTTCCACATCATCTCCTGCAAGATGACACTGCATAACTGTTGCATCAGCCTTATTGTCAGCTACTTTATCAAGGCATTCTTTTTTAGAATCAAGTACTGTAACATCCGCATCAGGATAATGGGCAAGGCAGTAGTAAAACAGTTTCATATCCGAAACAACAATAGTTTTTATCTCTGATTCTTTTAAATTACTTGCCGTTACCATATCCATAGGTGTATCTTCAAGGGTTTCAACAACAGAATATCCGAAGTTTTCAGCAATATTCCTGTCATTGTTAAGGGGATATGCAGCATCGACCTCACCGCTTTGAACAGCTTCAAGAAGTTTATCATAATCAGAATATTCAACATAAACAGGGTTTATAGCGCTCAGGTCAAGCTCATAGAGCATTTTTGATATAACTGTCTTTATAAACTGATTCTGGTCACCATATTCAGCAGTCATGGCATCTGATGAAACCAAGCCAACAGTAAACTCATCATTGGATGAAATCCAATGCTGTTCTTCTTCACTTACTGTCTTATTGATGCCTTCTTTTGAATAATGTTCATAGTACATAACATTATTATAGTAAGGCTCTCTGTCGTAAATTATTTCAAGAACTTCTTCAACCTCTTTGTACAAATCAGTTCGTTCCTTTGAGACAGCAAGATAATAGTCATAGGAATCAACCATCATTACAGAATTCCATTTATTTGAAGCAAGTGCCTCAAAATCTATTATTGCATCAACTTCCCCGTTTTCAAATCCGGAAATTTTTTCGGCATATGTATCATACTGAACAATATTGCAGTTTATATTCTTTGATTTAAAGAAATCAACAAAATACTCATACAAAACATTATTATCTGTAATTCCGACAGATATTCCTTTAAAGGTTTCAGGTCTGTTAAAAATAATTTCATTATTTCCTTTAAGCGTATACAATCTGCAAATCATACTTCCCATCGGCTGCTCAGAAAAATGCGCAAGCTTTTCGTTCTCGGAAGTTTTCGCAACAGCAGGAAAAATGTCTATCTCACCATTCAGAAACTTTTTATAAAGGTTATCATATGAACCTCGTACATACTGATAAGTCCAGCCGGTATAATTTGACATCATCTGATAATAATCATATGCATATCCTGATTTGACTCCGTAATCAGATTCTGACATAAAATACGGTCTGTCAGTAAAGAATGCTACCTTTACTTTGCGGGAATTATCTGCAAATATTGAATTCAAGCCGGTTATTCCTAAAATGATACAAAAAACGGCAGATAATATAAGCAATTTTTTTGGCAGTTTTTTTGCTTGAAATTTCAAGAGTGCCTCCTTATTTGCAAAAAATTTATATATTTATATCTATTATAACATATAACAAGTTATTTTTCAATAATATTTTTTTATATTATATAAAATCAAAAGGCAATATTATTCAAATTCACGCAATGAAATTCCGGCACTGCAGCTTCTTATAGATTGCCATGAAAGTAAGCTATACCTCACTTTAGTACGGTTGGCGAATTGAAAATCGGAGATTTTCACTGCGAAATGCCTATTTGACTATTTTTTCTCAATTTAATTATAATTCCGGCATTTCGCCGGATGAAAGCCAAGGCTTTCATCATTCGCCTTTTTCCGCCTTACATAAAAACGCTCCCTGTTCAGAGAGCGTTTGAAAAGTTTTATTTTATAAGTGCCGAAAAGCTTTCCACAAGCTTGCTTTCAATTTTTTCAGCCTCTGCCTGCGTTGATGCTACAGCTGTATAATAAGCCTTTATTTTTGGTTCCGTTCCGGATGGTCTGATAATTACACCTTCATTATCCTCAAGACCAAACACAAGAACATTTGACTTCGGAAGTGTAATTTCCGTTTTTTCACCGGTAATCAAATCAACAGAAACACTGTTTAAATAATCCGCAAATCTGATAACCTTGTATCCGCCGATTTCTGTCGGATGATTTTCACGCAGATTACTCATGATTTCGCTCATTTTTGTCATACCTGCCGCACCTTCAAAGGTAAAGCTCTGCTGTGTATGATGATAAACACCATATTTCTTATACATGTTTTCTCTTGCCTGAAGAAGTGAAATACCCTTTGTTCTGTAAAACGCAGCCATTTCACAGATAAGCATTGAAGCATTTACGGCATCCTTGTCTCTTACATAGCTTCCTGAAAGGTATCCATAGCTTTCTTCGTAGCCGAAAATGTATCTGTCATCCTCGCCCTTATTTTCCAAAATACCAATCTGCTCACCGATAAACTTAAAGCCTGTAAGTACTTCAATAACCTCAACGCCATAATTTTCGGCAATCTTCTTTATTATATCAGTTGTTACAATTGTTTTTACTGTAATCGGATTCTTTGGCATCTTGCCCTGTCTTGTTCTTTCACTGCATATATATTCAAGAAGCATAGCGCCGACTTCATTTCCCGAGAAAAGTACATAATTATAATTTTCGTCGGGCACTGCAATACCTACTCTGTCGCAGTCAGGGTCAGTAGCCAGAAGGAGGTCAGGCTTTACCTTTTCACAAAGCTTCAGACCATATTCAAGAGCTTCCCTTACCTCCGGATTAGGATACGGACATGTTGTAAAATTACCGTCAGGCATTTCCTGCTCCGGTACAACTGTTACATCCTTGACGCCGATTTTATCAAGAATATATCTTACCGGCTTGTTGCCTGTACCATTAAGCGGTGTATATACCACTTTAAGTCCGCTGTCTGCAATAAGCTCTGTATTGAGACCCTGCGCAAGAACATTTTCATAAAATCTGTCAATTACATTCTGACCGATATATTCAATCATTCCGGCTTTAACAGCTTCATCAAAGTCCATAGACTTAACGCCGTCGAACATATCAAGCTGGTTTACCTTTTCAATAACCTTTTCTGAATCGGAAACACTGAGCTGGCATCCGTCAGGACCATACGCCTTGTAACCGTTGTACTTTGACGGATTATGGCTGGCTGTAACCATTACACCTGCCTGACAGTCAAGCTCTCTTACAGCAAATGAAAGCATAGGTGTTGGCATAAGCTCTGTATAGATATGAACGTGTATGCCATTTGCTGCAAATACACCTGCGGCAGCCTTTGCAAATCTGTCGGAATTAATTCTGCTGTCATAGGAAAGTGCTACATGAGCATCCTTGTAAGCTTCATTGATATAATTTGCAAAGCCCTGTGTTGCACGTCTAACTGTATATATATTCATTCTGTTGGTACCTGCACCGATTACTCCACGAAGTCCGCCTGTACCGAACTCAAGATTTCTGTAAAATCTGTCATTTATTCCCTCAGCATCATCCTTGACACTTTCAAGCTCCTTAATAAGCTCAGGGTCATCAACCGCCTTTTCACACCAAAGGCTGTAAAGTTCATTTATGTTCATTTTATACCTCCTGAAAATACTGGGAGTTTTTAAGAAAATTTCAACTCAATAACATTATATCACAAAATTTTCCTTTTGTGAAGTCTTTTTTTGAAATTTTTATATTATTTTTGTCGTCCAGTCCTCCAGATTCCAGACATCAGTAACCACATCACTGTAAAATTCAGGTTCGTGACTTACGAGAATAACTGTTCCCTTGTACTCTTTTACCGCTTTTTTAAGTTCTTCCTTAGCGTCAACATCAAGATGATTTGTCGGCTCGTCCAGTACAAGAAGATTGCATGGACGAAGCATAAGCCTGCAAAGTCTTACCTTTGCGTTCTCACCACCGGATAAAACTCGTACCTGTGTTGTGATATGCTCTGTTGTAAGTCCGCATCTTGCAAGGGCGGCTCTTACCTCAGCATTGGTCATTGACGGATATTCGTCCCAGATTTCCTGTAAAGCAGTTTTGTCAGAACCGATTTCCTCCTGTTCAAAATAACATACCTCAACAAACTGGTCAAGTGCAACCGTACCCGAAACAGGCTTTATAATTCCGAGCATTGTTTTTAAAAGTGTTGATTTACCAAGTCCGTTTACACCCTTGATAGCGATTTTCTTGTTTCTCTCCACCTGAAAATTCAGCGGACATGTAAGGGGTTCATCATAGCCAAGCACAAGATTTTGTGCGTCAATTACAACCTTACCGGTAGTTCTTGCCGACTGAAAGCTGAATGACGGCTTGATTTTCTCCTTTGCAAGGGTAATAACATCCATTTTGTCAAGCTTTCTCTGACGTGAACGTGCCATATTTGCCGTAGCGGCTCTTGCCTTGTTCTTGGCAACAAATTCTTCAAGATGTGCGATTTCCTTCTGCTGTTTTTCGTAAGCCTGCTCAAGCTGACGCTTTTTAAGCTCGTACATTCTCTGGAAGTTTTCATAGTCACCTGTATATCTTGTAAGTACAGCATTTTCAACGTGATAGATAACGTTTACTACGCTGTTTAAAAACGGAATATCATGTGACACAAGAATAAAGGCATTCTGATATTCCTGTAAGAAATTTTTAAGCCATGCAATATGATTTTCGTCAAGGAAATTTGTCGGCTCGTCAAGAATCAGAATCATAGGATTTTCAAGTAACACCTTGGCAAGCAGAACCTTTGCTCTTTGTCCGCCCGAAAGCTCCGAAACATCTCTGTCAAGCCCGATTTCCTGCAGACCAAGTCCGTTTGCATACTCTGAAATTCGGCTGTCAATGGTATAATACCCGTTTGTTTCCAGAATATCCTGAATTTCGCCCACTGACTCCATCATTTCGTTCATTTCTTCTTCTGAACAGTCGGACATTTTTTCATACATATCAAGCATTTCCTGCTCAAGATCACTTAAATGTACAAACGCTTCACGCAGTACATCATAAATAGTCTTTCCCTTTTCAAGTGTACTGAACTGATCAAGATAGCCTGTTGTAATATGTCTGCACCACTCTATCTTTCCTTCATCAGGCATAAGCTTTCCTGTTATGATATTGAGAAAAGTAGTCTTTCCCTCACCGTTTGCGCCCACAAGTCCCACATGCTCACCCTTTAAAAGTCTGAATGATGCATCGTCTAATATCTGTCTTGCACCATATCCGTGCGTTACATGTTCGACGTTTAATATACTCATTTTTTCATTCTCCAATATAAATTTTAATCTCTCTTCTTTCTTTGAAAAGAAAGAAGCAAGGAAACTTTTAGTTTCGCGATATAATATGCTTATAATTTTAAATAAACTTCGCGTATCGTATGTTCTGCACAGAAAGTTTTTTAAAACTCACTGCATGTATCCTAAAGAATATCTATAACTTCAAGCAGAATCTCTTTCATGCTGTCATATTCCCTGTAATTCCCATGGTCATGCCTTACAATTTTTCCTGTTAATCTTGAAAATAACAACGCTTCACCATCACCGATCATATTTCCTATCCATACATATTCATCAGGCAGACATGTTTTATATTTACTATGTTTTGTTATTTTTTCAAGTCCAAAAAACTCAGCAGTACACATATCTATCGTACTTCCGTTTGAAAATCTCAGCCAGTCCTTATAGCTTTCGGGAAGTGTTATCCCATTTGTCTTTTCCCAAGCTGAAATTTCCTGCTCAGTTGCAGGTTCAGCAAACTTAAAGTTACCCAATTCATCCTTGTATTTTTCATATATGTCAAGAATTATTCTGATTTCTTTTTCAAGACTGTTACCTGTTAAATTCACTTTTTTATTACCTCTTTTCCTATGTCCACAATTCTGTTATAAACATCGGACTTGAATCCTTTGCCTTTTCAAATCCGCAGGACTCATAAAATCCAAGTTCCTCGTTGTACGCAACAAGAACAACTCTCAGATAATCCTTGTAAGCCTGTTTTATCATTTCAACAAGCTTTTTTCCTATTCCCATATGCTGATATTCCGGACGGATAAGCAGATAGTGAATATAGGCTGTCATAATTCCGTCGTCCATGGCACAGATAAGCCCCACCAGCTTTTCGCCGTCCCATGCCGTGTAAACCTTTTCAAAATTTTTCATTGCAATTACAAGCTTTTCCGGATAATGTCCCGATGACCACTCAACCGAAAGAAAAAGCTCCTGCAAATCTTCCTTTTTAAAATCGTGTATGTCCTTATATTCTATATTCATTTTAAACTCCTTATTTCAGTAGCCCCTTAGGCAATTTTCCCTTTTCAATATTATCCTCTGTAATCTCTCTCAAAAACAGTTCAACATCTGAAACATTTTCAAGCTTATTTAGTATTCCGCCAACCTCTGTCAGTATATATTTTTTAACATAAGGCTGTATCATAGCCATTGCCTGACACAGCCGACAATATTTTTTCGCTTTTGATATACCGTAAAATTTCAGATAATAATACGCTTTCCATCGTATTTCAATTTCTCTTGGAAAATACTGATTTTTTAAGTTATACCACATTGCCCATTTTATGTACTGCTTCGGTGTTCTTTTATCATCAAAATACTGCATACCAAACATTTCAAGTGCCTGTACAATATTTTCAAAGCTTTTTTCTGCCGTTTCACAGTCTTTGAAATCCCACCAGAAATCTTTGGCTTTCTCGCATATGTTTTTTGTTATAATCAAGCCCAGATTTTCAAAAAGCGATGTGATATGTTCACCGTCATTCGGAACATATATAGGTGCAGTTTCCAGATGAACAGTAAACTTTTTATAACCATAATGATCTTTCTCAAGAAACACCCTTTCAAGAACTCCTATTTCATTAATTCTTACATAGGAAGTACCTTTGCATTTCAAAAAGCCTTTCGACTGCATATAAGGGTCAAGTATTTTTCTTTTGTATTTTCTGTAAGCCGAATCTGATTCTTTTTTATCAATTCTTGCCATACTCTTCTGAGTACGATAGTAACGTCCAAGTCCACCATAAAATTCAAATTCCTTTTGTCTGACATCTGTGGTGTTCTCAGGCTCATCTTGATTTTCCAGCAGACCCTTTGGCAGTTTTCCCTTTTCAATATTTTCTTCTGTATTTTTTCTGAAAAACTCCTCAACATCCTGCATAGCCTCAAGCTTATCAAGTATTTTCTGAGTTTTGGCTAATTCATGCTCTCTTCTGAATTCAGGTAATATGGGAATATCGTTCTTCTGATACCATTTTACATAATCTGCCGCTACTTCCTTGCCGTCATACTTTAAAAATGCGTAAGCAACCCAATCCACAGCCGGCTTTAGCTCGGATTTTTTCAGAGTTTCAATATAACCTTTAGAAGTTCGTGTATTTTCAAGGTATTTAAGCCCGTATTGCTCAAGTGCCTCTACGACATTTTCAAAGCTTTTTTCTGCCGTTTCATAGTCCTTAAAATCCCACCAGAAATCCTTACCGTTTATTTCCATACCCAATCTATGGGAATGCAGTGAAATAAAACCATTTTCATGCGGTATATACAATGGTGCAAATTCAAGGTTTACTGTAAAGGTTTTGCTTCCATAGCGTTCTTTCTGAAGAAATACATTTTCAATAATACCTGCTTCATTCATTCTTACATAGGAAGTTGTACCCCATTTAATAAATCCCTTTGATTTCATAAACGGGTCAAGTATTTCCTTTTTACATTTTCTGTAGGCTGAATCGGCTTCCTTTTTATCAATCTTTGCAAGCTTTTTTTCTGTTCTGTACCAGTTTCCGTTTCCGTAAAATTTAAATTTCATTTTTTACTCCTGCATATCACCGATTTTTAAACTCTCTGAACGCCTCACCGACATCTGAAACACCAACAAGCTTTATCGAGTAATCTTCCTTATTAATAGTACGGAGTGAGGTTTTCGGCAGGATGCAGATTTCAAATCCCATTCTTTCGGCCTCCTTGATACGCTGAACTACATTTGAAACGGCTCTTACCTCTCCGCCAAGTCCCACTTCACCAAAAGCAATTACATTACTTTCAATAGGCTTGTCCAGCAGACTTGAGTACAGACAAAGCGCAACAGCCAGATCGCCTGCCGTTTCGGTTACGCTGAAACCGCCCACCACATTAAGGTAAACGTCAAGAGCGCCGAAGAAAAGTCCGGCTCTTTTTTCAAGTACGGCAATGATAATAGCCATTCTGTTGAAGTCATAGCCCTTTGCCATTCTTCTCGGTGACGCAAAACCGCTTTTTGTTGCAAGCACCTGCACCTCTGCCAAAATAGGACGAAGTCCCTCCATGGTACAGGTTACGCATGTCCCCGAAACATTTTCCGGTCTTCCCGACAAGAGCATCTGTGACGGGTTTTCAACCTCCTCAAGCCCCTTGTCGTACATTTCAAAAACACCGATTTCATTGGTTGAGCCAAAACGGTTTTTAACGGTACGAAGAATACGGCAGGTAAGATTTCTTTCACCCTCAAAGTATAGCACAGCATCAACAATATGCTCCATTACCTTAGGGCCTGCAATGTTCCCGTCCTTATTTACATGTCCTACAATTATAATAGGAATTTCCTTGGATTTTGCCGTATGCATAAACATGTTTGTACATTCCCTTACCTGTGTAAGACTTCCTGGACTTGACGCTACCGACTGTAAGCACATAGTCTGTATGGAGTCGATAATTACAACGTCAGGTTCAGTCTGTGAGATTGTATCGCATATCGCTTCGGCATCCGTTACAGTAAGGATATAAAGTCCGTCAGTATCCACACCAAGCCTTTGTGCCCTCACCTTAATCTGTCTTGCCGATTCTTCTCCCGAAATATACAGCACAGAATAATTCTCGCCAAGGTACTGGCAAATCTGAAGCAGCAGGGTACTCTTTCCTATACCCGGAGCACCGCCCAGCAGTACGATAGAACCTTTTACAAGTCCACCGCCGAGAACTCTGTCAAGCTCCCCTATTCCTGTTTTGTATCTTACATCTGCATCAACGTCAATTTCCGCAAGCTCAAGAATTTTATCGCTGAGGTCAACCGCTTTTTTTGCCGCCGCCCCACCTCTTACCGGCACAGCAGGTACCGACTCCTCAAAGCTGTTCCATGCACCGCAGTCAGGACATCTTCCGTTCCACTTTGCCGACTGGTAGCCGCACTGATTACACTCAAACACAACCTTCGATTTTGCCATTTTCATTACCTTTCTTTTACAAATAATCAAATCAGTTTTCATTATAACATATTTTTTCATTATCTGCAAGAATAAGAAGCTTTCTGTAAAAAAAGAAAAACGACTCATAAGAGTCGTACAGGGTGTAGAAAAAGATAAATTTAAATTTATCTTTCTGTTTATATCCTTTACTTTTCTTGCTTGCACAAGAAAAGTAACAAAAGAATGCACACACTTTTTTCTTTTCTCGAAAAGAAAAAAGTCAGCAAAAAAGAAAAAATTCTATGCATAAATTTGTAACTTAAATAATAATGTTTCCCTGTACTTGACAACTCCATAATTGCAAAATTAAAAGTCCATTTATAGATGGTTGCAATTAAAATAGAATTTGTAAGTATTAAATTTCAAGCTTTCTCAAGCTATAGCTTAATTTGCGGGGAGAACTGCGTTTTATGCAGACTATCTGCAACAGTTTGCTTATTATCAGTCAGACACTGCCTTTTACGGGGAAACAGTCTGAATTCGGTTACAATTATAAGTTTTTATTTTCTTTGTTCAAACTTTCTTTTTATAAGAAAGTTTGTGTGTTCTTTGGTATCTTTCTTGCACAAGCAAGAAAGTACGAATATTAATCTAAGTTAGAAAGCTAAATATAGATTTATTTTTTCTTTGCCAGATATTCATTAATTGCTGCAAAAATAGTAAAGGCAATTTTATTCTGATATTCCTCATTTTTCAGAAGCTCTGCCTCCTGCGGATTGGAAAGAAAACCACATTCGACCATTACCGTAGGGTTTTCACAGAAATAGCACAAAAACAGTTCCTTACCGCAAAGCTTGATTTCCCTGTCGTTTTCCGGCTGAATAAACTCACGGAATTTGTCCTGCAGGGTCTGTGCTATATATTTGCTCTGTGAATCTGTATCCGAGTAAAACATCTGACCGCCGCTGTATTTCGGATCGGTAAACTGATTCTGATGAATGGAAATACATATTGCATTGTCATGCTTATTGAAAATTTCAAGCCTGTTATCCATGTCCGAGCTTTTCTGATTTGCAATTCCCTCAATTCCATCATTATGGATTGATTTGTCCGTATCCCTTGTAACATCAACCTCATAACCGTACATCCGGAGCATATCACGAAGCGTAAGCAGAATATTTAAGTTGATTCCTTTTTCCGGAACTCCGTCTGCCGATGAACATCCGCCGTCAATTCCACCATGTGGGGAATATATTTAATCATGGTTACCGTTTATAATGCAGTCAGTAATTTTAAGGCTGTCCTCTTTAACTTCACATGGAAGATACATTATCTTAACACCATGTTTTACGGCATTTCCCATAGCTTCACCAAATTCTGCATGAGTTTTGACATTTGGCAGAACCTTTGAGACCTTTGGCATGGTAATGGCAAAAGCAATGTAACATTCATATCCCTGCTCTGAAGCCTTTGCAAGTTCATTCAAATGCTTTACACCTCTTTCGGTTGGTGCATCAGGAAAATACCCCATACCGTCAATTTCAAGTGTACAGCCCTTTACCTCAATAAATATTTTACGTTCACCACATTCAAGATAAAAGTCAACCCTTGATTTACCATAAGTAAATTCCGGTTTTAAATATGTAATATCTGAAAACAGTTCAGGCTTGCTTTCAAGCCATTCCTTTACTATCTTATTCGGAGCCTGACTGTCGATATTAACCAGACCCAAACTCTTTTTATAAACAGCTATAAGGTCGTATTTTGTTTTTCTGTCAGGATTGTCTGATTTTTCAAGAATAACCTTACTGCCAGGCAGGAGCAGTTCTTTACATCTTCCTGTATTCTTGACATGAACTGTTTCGACAGCTCCGTTTATGTTCACATCAGCAATAAAACGATTAGGTCTTGAAATGAAAGTTGCCGTCTGTATATTTTTATATCGCATTTATCTATCACCAAATACATTATATCATATTATTTATGAAAAAACAACTTTGATTATTTATAATTGTCCCTTGATTTAAAACAAAAAAAATGATATACTAATATAAAAGATTGGAGGTGGAGCAAATGGGCATTTACTTAAATAAGAATAATGTATTGTTTTCAAAAGATGTTAATTCTGAAATTTATGTTGATAAAACACTGTTGATTGAGCAGACAAACAAATGCGTAAACACAAACAGTCAATATATATGTATAAGCCGTCCAAGACGATTTGGAAAATCAATGGCTGCAAATATGCTTACTGCTTATTACAGCAGAGGGTGTGATTCAAAAGAACTTTTTGCTCCGTACAAAATATCACAAGCTGAAAGTTTTGAAAAGCATCTTAACAAATACAATGTCATAAGCTTTGATATGCAGAAATTTCTCGTAAAAACTAAAAATGTTGAAGATATGCTTGCAGAAATGGAAGAAGAAATTCTTGAGGAACTTCTTTCAGAATATCCAGAGCTTGAAAAATACAAAAGAATTGATATTTCAAAGGCAGCAGGAAAAATTTTTGCTTACACAGACATACCATTTGTATTTATCATAGATGAATGGGACTGTGTGTTAAGATACTACAATTCTGAAAGTGAACAAAAAAAATATCTTGATTATCTGTATGCTCTTTTTAAAGATCAACCGTATGTTGCACTCGCATACATGACAGGTATTCTGCCTATAAAAAAATACGGCGTACATTCTGCTCTTAATATGTTCAATGAATATTCCATGGAAGGTTCATATCCGTTTTCCGAATTTACCGGTTTTACCGAAAACGAAACGGAGGAACTTTGCAGGCAGTATGGCATTGATGTGTATGAAGCTAAAAAATGGTACAACGGTTATAATGTTGATGATATAGCAATATACAATCCCCGTTCTGTAACAGAAGCGTGCAAAAGAAAGAGATTTACAAATTACTGGTCAAAAACAGAGACATATGACGCTCTTAAAACTCCTATAAATCTCAATTTTGACGGACTTAAAGAGAAAATCGAAAAAATGTTTGCGGGTGAGCATATAAAAATTGATACCGGTACATTTCAAAATGATATGACAAGCTTTAGCTATGCTGATGATGTTCTTACACTCCTTATTCATTTAGGTTATCTCACATACGATTTTGACACACAATCCTGCTATATACCAAATATGGAAGTGCAGCAGGAATTTGTCAGAAGTATTAAAGGCGGTGGTTGGGAGCATGTCATTAACGCCATAAACCAGTCTGAAGAATGTCTGAAAGCCACACTATCAGGAGATGAAGAAACTGTCGCAAAGATAGTAGAACAGACACATCAGGAAAACACTTCAATTATCAAGTATA